>SBBM01000035.1 GCA_005239725.1 Planctomycetales bacterium
ATTTTTAGTTATAATAAAATCCTATATTTACCTCAAGGAGGAGTTTCATGCTTTTACACAACAAAAAGACGCAGAAATTAATATGGGTAGTCCTGGCCATACTTGTCCTGCCGGCATTTTTATTCTGGGGCTTCGGCAGCTTCCTCCGTAACAGGGAGCAACTGGTATACACCACTAAAATATTCGGGAGGAGAATTCAGCCCTCAGAGTATCAGGAGGCCCTGGAAGGTGTCAGGAACCAGGCCATTATGCAATTCGGCGACAATTTCTTTAAAATGCAGCAATACCTGAACCTGGAAAAGCAGGCCTGGGAGAGGATTATACTGCTTACCGAGGCAAAAAAAAGAAAGATAAAGGTAACGGATAAAGAAGTTACGGACTTTCTTCAAAAGCACCCTCTTTTTCAAATTAACGGCTCCTTTAACAACAAGGTGTATTCACAGATGCTGCAATATGCCTTCCACACGCAGCCGCGTGCGTTTGAAGAACAGACACGGCAGTATATTACTCTGGGTAAATTATACAACAGCCTGACAAAAGAAATAAGTTTAACCGATGAGCAAATTCGCCAGGCTTACCAGAAGGAAAATGAAAAAATCAGCATTTATTACATAGCGAGTTTGCCTTCCGAATTCGCAAAAGACATTAAGCCGCAGGATAAAGAACTGGAGGATTATTTTACAAAGAACTCCCTCGAATTCAAGCAGCCGCTCTCCTTCAATATAGAATACGTGTCCCTGGATTCAGAGGAAAAGATTAACCTCTTTATCCGCCGCCTTAAAAAAGGTAATTTTGATAAATTGGCAAAAGATTCCGGGCTTGCCGTAAAAGAGACGGGCCTCTTTGCCCAGAACGACCCTATCCCGGGCATAGGCTGGTCTCCGGAAATATTGAATTTAATTTCAAAATATAAAATAGGCCAGATATCCGTGCCTATGCACATAGACAAAAACTACTATGTATTGAGGCTTAAAGAAAAAAAGGAGCCTTATATACCGGAATATAATGCGGTGAAAGAAAAGGTGCGCCAGGCAGTTATAAAAAAAATGAGCCAGGATATTGCCAGGGAGAAGATAAATGATTGCCTGAAAAGGCTTCAAGAAGCGCCTGCCGCTAACCCGACTGATTTTGAAAGGGTTGCCAAAGAATGCGGTTTAAAATCCAATTCCACTGACCTCTTTAAATACGGAAGTTATATAGAAGGGATAGGGGCCTCGGACATTTTCTTTGCGGCGGTAAAAGAATTAAAAGAAGGCGCCTCAAGCGGAGTCATCGAAAGTCCCGGGGGTTTTTATATCGTAAAACTGAAATCCAGAGTCCCTGCTGATGAGAAGAAGTTTGAAGCGGAAAAGAAAGAATTTGCCGAAAAATTAATTTCGCAGAGAAAAGAAGATTATTTTACGAAATTCCTGGAAGAATTAAAAAAGCGGGCTCTGGGTTTTAAAAACTAACTTACCTTAATCGCCGCAACAGGGCACATTTCAGCCACTTCCTGCAGGTTATGTGTTGGGCATACCTGAGCCTTTACATGGGCAATGCCATCACCCTGGATCTGAAATACTTCGGGGCAGGATTGTTCGCATAAGCCGCAGCCTACGCATGTAGAAGCATCTACCGTAACTTTTGCCATTTCAAACCTCCCTTTTAAGCAGCAGCCATTTCTAATTTCCCGCCGGAGGAGGTTCCGCCTTCGGCGGAAAGGCCGTAGCGTTCGATATTATTATTCGCTATCTCCTGGATTATCTTGACCTGCTCAGGATTATTCAATAAATGCTTAAACCTGCCTTGAGTTTTTAAGTATTCCTCTACCGGCTTAGGCTGAATTTTACGCACACTAATAAGATTTCCGTTCTCATACTCAATTAAAGGATAAAGCCCTGTTTCTACGGCCAATTTTCCGACCTGCTGGGCAAGCTGCGGCTGGTGGTGCCAACCTAAGGGACAAGGCACATGTATCTGAATATATTTCGGGCCCTTAATCGAAACTGCCTTTTTCACTTTCCTCTGTATATCCTGAGGAAATGCCGCCGAAGAGGTAGCTACGTAAGGGATACCGTGGGCATTGGCGATTTCCGGCAGGGGTTTTTTCAAACGGATATTCCCGCTGGAATCTTTGCCGACTGGGCTTGTGGTAGTATTGGTAGCAAAAGGGGTAAGGCTGCTGCGTTGCACTCCCGTATTCATATAAGCCTCATTGTCATAACATACATAAAGTATATCGTGGCCTCGTTCCAACATCCCGGATAATGCCTGCAACCCTATATCCGCGGTACCGCCGTCACCGCCCTGGGCGATAACATTAACAGTATCTTTTTTGCCTAAATAGCGCAATGCCGCCTCAACTCCCGAAGCAACTGCTGCGGAATTTTCAAATAACGAATGTATCCATGGAACACCCCAGGCTGTATCGGGATATTTTGTAGAAAAAACTTCGAGGCACCCTGTGTTATTTACGACAATAGTGCTTGCGCCTGCTGCCTCGATTACCATCCTGGCAGCTGTTGCCTGGCCGCACCCTGCACAGGCTGTATGCCCCGGTCTGAATAATAGATTATTCTCCATACTCTTCCTTGATTAATTCGGGTTTTAAATCAATAAACTCCAAATTTATCTCCCGCTGGGTCAATTTCGCAAATACCTCTTTTATAGATTCTAATGTTATATCCCTGCCGCCTAATCCGGCAATAAAACTAGAGATTACTTTAGGGGCCTTCTTTTTGCCGCAGAATGCCGCCTTTACCTCCACCGCAACGGGGGCATATCCGCCCAACGAAACAGCCTTATCCAGGACCGCGACCCTCGGGACATCCTTTAATATTTCATAAACCCTGGCATACGGGAAAGGCCGGTAGGATATGATCTTCAATAACCCTACTTTTTTGCCTTTTGCCCTTAATCCGTCAACAACCTGTTTAATTGTGCCGCACACCGAACCCATGGCTACGATTACTTTCTCCGCGTCTTTAACATAATATTCCTCAACCAGGCCGTCTTTATAATCCCTGCCGAAATGGTTCTTGAATTCCTCGTTAACCTTAGGGATAAATTTCAATAAATCCTTGAATGTCTCCTGAATGGCAAAACGCGTTTCCAGGTAATAATCCGGGTCTGCGAGTAGGCCCATAGTAAGAGGGTTAGCCGGATCCAATTTATATAAAGGCTTATAGGGAGGCAGGAATTTGTCAACCTTTTCCTGTTCCGGCATATCTACCGGTTCCATGCCGTGAGTTAATATAAAACCGTCCATGCAGACCATAACCGGCAGCATTATGGATTTATCTTCCGCAATGCGGTAAGCCATTAAGTGAAAATCAACTGCTTCCTGGTTATTCTCGGCGTAGAGCTGGACCCATCCGGAATCTCTGAGAGATATTGAATCCTGCTGGTCGTTCCAGATATTAATCGGTGCGGAAATCGCCCGGTTTGCGCAGGTCATAACTAACGGCAACCTTAAGCCCGAAATATTAAAAAGGACCTCTGCCATATAAAGCAGCCCCTGGGAACTTGTGGCTGTAAAAGCCCGCACCCCCGTAGCCGATGCGCCTAAAACCACCGAGGCCGCGGAATGTTCGCTTTCTACATTTACAAACTGACAGCTTAACTCGCCGTCTGCAACCATCTGGGCCAAAGCTTCAACAATATGCGTCTGAGGGGTTATAGGGTAGGCTGAAATTACCCCGGGACGGCATAATTTTACTATTTCGGCGATAGCCTGCGAGCCCTCTACAAACTCTCTCACTTTTTTTCTCCTTCAGACTTCTCTTCCACCATAATAACGTCTGCCTTAGGGCACATCACCGCGCAGAGCCCGCAGCCCTTGCAATAAATATAATCAACGGTCATGACATTCTTTTCTTTGGCCTGAATACACCCTTCAGGACAATTCAATATGCAAATTTTGCAGCCTATGCAATTCTTATTTAAGAATTTAGGCTTTACCTGTATCCTCCAGCTGCCGGTCTTTGCACCTTTGCTTTTAAGCGGTTTAACTATTAATGGTCCAAACATATTTTATTATCTCTATTTAAGGACTCCCTTAATGTATTCGTAGCCCTCTTTAATTGCCTGGATATTCCCTTCCTGCGCCTTGCCGGAAAACCTCTTTTTTACTACTTCTAGAAGGGTATCCCGATCCAGCTCTCCGGTTGCCGCGGCAAACCCGCCGATTAAAGCGGTATTACCTAACGGCCGGCCTATAGTCCTCATAGCAATATCATTTGCCGGGACCAAAAAGACTTTTTGCTTTGCCTTTAATTTAGGGATTTCTGCGCCCTCTTTGTCGTTAATAATCACCACACCGTCCTCTTTGAGTCCGGAGAAACAATTAAAACCGCGCATAAGGGTGGGGTCAACGACAAGCACATAATCCGGCTCGTAAATCTGACTTCTAAGCCTTATGGGCCGGGAATCTACGCGCACAAAGGCATTCATCGGCGCGCCCATCCTGGCTGCGCCAAAATGCGGGAAGGCATAAGGGTACATACCCTTTAAAAAATAGGCATATCCCAATAAATACGCAGTGGTAATTGCCCCTTGCCCTGCGCGGGCGTGGATACGTATTTCTTTCATTTAACCTCCTTAACTAAAAACGGCAAAAACAAACATCAATAATATAACTTCTGCTGCGCATTGTCAACAATATTTTTTAAAAACGGGGTCAGACCCCGTTTTTGGGGGGTCTGACCCCGCTCAGTCTTAAGTTAATCCTGGAATATTCAGGCCGGTAACGGCTTTCATCTTCTGGGCCGCCAGGTCATGCGAATGCTTAATTGCCCTGTTGTAGGCATCTTTCATTGCCCGTTCGAGGCTTGTTTTATCTATATCTGCAAGATCTCCCTGGACAGTTGCCCCTCTTACCTCCTGGGAACCGTTCATGGTAATCTTGACTAATCCGTCGCTACTTGCGATTTCAAAAGTAGTATTATCCAATTCCCTTTTTACTTCCTGCATTTTCTTCTGCATATCCATCAGGGCCTTCATCTTGTCAAACATATATCTCCTTCTATACCTTTTCTCTCTTTAATTCTCCCAGGTCCTGCTCAAGCTGTAATCAACCAGGTAAATAAAATTATTTTCAATCTTTAAAAGAAATTTTTGAGCTGCGTTCGGCCGGCCTTTAAAGTCGCAGGTAGTAACATTGATAAATTCCCCCTTCTGTAAAAATTCGGTTATCTTCTTTGCCAGTATATCAAAATCCTAAAGTCTCACCGACCAGAATTACTTTAAGCCTATCCGGCTTAATCTCCGCCTCAATTACCAGAACCTGGCAACACATGCGCCTGTATTCGGGGAAAAGGCAGATATCTTTTTGACAGGCACCGTCCCGGAAACAGGGGGTGTTAAATTTGAGACGTTTACAGTTAAGCGACGTGGCATATTCCCTGGCCCGCTTCATTGCCTCGCTTAAATCCCCGGTTATTTTATTTACACCGCAGACAATAATCGCATTCCTGGCATTCGCAATCCCGGCTATGCGATGGCCGTTAGCGCTGAAAAATACTAATTCCCCTGTCTGGGCAATAGCGTTGGCACTGGAGAGGTAATAATCGGCGCTCGCCCCTTTATTCCTGATTTCCAAGCTCTCTTCCCGGGACAAACCCGGCTTATACTGGTTAAAAACTTTGTTTCCTCGCGATTCAAGCCCGGCAGTTATCCCCAGTTCTTCCAGAGTCTGCGACCCTGAAATTCCTACGCTCGCCGAAAGAGGAATCGTTTCCATTATTTTATTATATGCCTCTTTTTTATTCTCACAATATAAACCGGATATATTCCCTGCCTGCCAGCGCCTGATAAGCTCTTCGCAGTCTTTGTTCATACAGATAACCTTTTTATCAAATCTTTAGTCTTAATAAATTTTACCTTCCTGTATTTTAGCTCCTTTATTGTTTGGCGGCGGCCTTTTTCGGATATCGCCTTTGTAGTATCACTCACTAAATAAACCTTTAAACCCAAAGAGGCCGAACCAAGGCAGGCTGCCTTTACGCAATAATCCAGGGCCACGCCATAGATATAAACCGTATCAAATCTGCTTATTACCTTTTTCGTCTTAGGATTCGAGAAGACATCCAGGGTGTGTTTATGAATAAACACCTGCCGCGACTTCTTCGCTAATGTTTCCTTTATTTTTTTTGCGCCGCCTGAATTCCTTAGGCAATGCGCAGGGAATAATTTAAATTCCGGGTCATTTTTAAGGTGCCAATCCAAAGATGAAACTATGGGTATGCCGCATTTATCGGCAAAGAGAGTGATTTTCTTTAAATTGCGCACAATACCCTCGGCACCTTTTACATATAATTTCCCCCGGGGGTTCATAAAATCATACTGCGTGTCAACGTCGAAAAAGGCCGCTTTTCCCATTTTACTGCATCCCTGATAACTTCTGCCTCAGGCCCTCGGTTAATTTTTTTAGCCTAAGGCTTGCTTCAACGGGATATTTATATTTGGAATAAACCTCCCTCATCCCTGCGGGAAAACCGGAGAGGGTAACGTTAAGATACCTTCGCATCTCTTCTAAAGATGGGGCCCTATAAACTATCTTTCCCCTGCTAACCACTTTTACCAGGAGTGGGGTCCCGTTTATTTTTTCTCCCTCCAGGGCAAGTATATCTTTTATAAAATTCCCCCCTTTATCTTTAATTCTAAATACCTGCTTCCTGCCCGGGTAATTAGCCTTGCCAGCGCTTAATTTCATCGTAGGCGTGAATTTTCCATCCCTGGCGCTTATTTCGCTTATCTTATAAATAACATCCAGACAGGGAGCGTCAATACTTACGCCCATATGCGTGCCTACGCCGAAATTATCCGCAATAGCGCCTTTATCGAGTAATTCTTTTATCTTGAATTCATCCAGGTTCCCGCTGGCAAAAATCTTGACATAATTTAAACCCGAGGCATCCAGTATTTTCCTGGCCAGTTTAGACAATGAAACCATATCGCCAGAGTCCAGGCGAATTCCCAGAAGATTATATCCTCTCTTTTTAAGCTCAAGGCCTGCCCTTACGGCATTTTCAACGCCTTTTCTTGTATCGTATGTATCCACAAGCAGGATTGTCCTCTCGGGGAAAGTATCTGCGTAAGCCTTAAAACTCTCCAGCTCGCTCACAAACGACATAACAAAAGAATGCGCCATTGTCCCGGCGATAGGTATACCGTATAATTTTCCTGCCAGGACATTGGATGTGCCTTTGAAACCGGCAATATAAGATGCGCGCGCTGCTTTGATTGCCGCATCCCGGCCGTGCGTCCTTCTTAAAGAAAAATCATAGACCCCTCTCCCGCAGGCAGCAGAAACCACGCGGGAAGCCTTGCTTGCAATAGTTCCCTGCAGGTTAATTGTATTGAGGAGAAAAGTCTCGATAATTTGCGCTTCGATAATTGAAGCGGTAACGCGTACAACCGGCTCATTGGCAAAGAAAACCGTGCCTTCCGGCATCGCCCATATATCTCCGCGGAACCTGAAACCGGCCAGGTACTTAAGGAAACTGGTGGAAAAAAGTTTTTGCGTTTTTAAATAAGACAAACACCCTTTATCAAACCTTAAATTCTTTATATAATCCAGAATATCATTTAAACCGGCATTAACAAGATAAGAGCGATTCTGCGGCAACTGCCTTACAAAGAGGTCAAAAGTGGCGAGGTCATTTCTTTTATAGCGGAAATAACTCTCTGCCATAGTAAGTTCATACAAATCTACGAGCAGAGATAAACCCCTCTCCATGTCATTCTGAAATCAAATCCCTATATTCGTCCTCGGGAAAAGAGTGACCCTGAAACCGGATAGAGCCGTCTTTACCGATAAAAACATAGGTAGGCACACCCAATACGTTATATAAATCCACTACGGAACCGTCTTTATCCAGGAGGACGCTGAAGTTTAAGTTGTAATTCTTCACTGCGGCCTCAACTTTAGAAACGGATTCCCCTGCGTCTATAGCCAATACCTGCAGGCCCTCTTTAACTAATTCCTGATGCTTGCTGTTTAATATCTTCAATTCCTTGCGGCAATAAGGGCACCATGTAGTCCAAAAAAACAATATCACCGGTTTATCTTTAAAATCGGATAAAGAAACCTTTTGCCCGTTTAAATCCGAAAGCGTAAAATTTGCGGCTCTTTTATCTGCGGCATTACCAGTTTTATTTTTTACCGGCTCCATTGCCGATGCCAGGCCCGCAACCAACAATAAAAATACAGCAGCAAATATTAATATTATTTTCTTTCTCACATCAGCCTCCCGCCTTGAATGATAAAATATTCCCCTAACGCGATGAGAATAAATCCGGAGGCCTTTTTAATCCGCGTAAGCCATACCCCGGATTTGGGCAAGCTTAAAAACAGGCTGCCGAAAGTCCCTAACAAAATCAGCAAGAAACCAACCCCGTAAGCGAAAACAAACAAAAGGCTTGCGCCATAAAATAAATTCTGCCTCTTCGCCACTATAACCAGTATCGCGCTTAAAGCCGGAGTCATGCATGGCCCGACTACAAGCCCTGAAGCAAGGCCCAGAAAAAATACCGGCAAATATCCACCTCCAGGTTTCTTGATTTTGTGGTGCAGGGAGATACCCGGAAAACCAATCTGAAAAACTTCTAAAAACGACAGCCCCGCAAGGATGCATGCATTACCCACGAGCAAATATGAAAACGGATGAGAAGCAATCTGGCCAAACATCTTTCCGGTTAAAGCGGCAAGGAGGCCTAGCGTCGAATAGGTAACCGCAATGCCCAAAACATAGATGAGGCTATGAAATAAACCTTTAAGGGGATGGGAGCCTGCCTTGATACCAATAAAACTTAAAGTTATGGGGATTAAGGGATACGTGCAGGGGGAGAAGCTTACCAAAATCCCTCCCAAAAATGCGCCGATGTACCCTATGCTATCGGCCTGTAGATTCATCTATCCACTCCAAATATTTCCTATTGCCGGCTACAATCGGAAGGGCAATTATCTCGGGTACTTCATAACTATGCAGCCCCCTTACTTTCTTAATAAGTTTTGCTACCAATGCCTTCCTCGTCTTAATTATTAAAAGGCATTCTTCTCCCCGGTCAATCTTGCCTTTCCACCAGAAAAACGAAGTTATTTTTTCGATAATATTTACGCAGGCAGCAAGTTTATCCTTTAGAATTCCTTCGGCAATGTATTTTGCCTCTTTTTTATCGGAAACGGTTACAAAAATTACATTATACATTTAAAGCCTTTTTAATAATTTAGCGAACCTTACGCCCAGCCTCTGGCACTGTTTTGTTGCGCGCGTATCCGGTGCGCCTATGGCTACCGGGCCATAATGGTCACCCTGATGGTCACCCTGGATAATCATACCATGAATCAACATGGCATTCAAGATATCCAGTATTGTAGTTTCATTGCCCCCTGCGATGTTAGCGCTTGAAGAAAATGCGGCGCCGGCTTTCCCTTCAAGCTTACCGTGCAATTTAACCGATTCGTCAATGAAAGATTTAATCTCGCTTGCCATTGTGCCGTAATAAGTAGGGGAGCCGATAATTATCCCTTCATATTTTAACAATTCGTCAACCGAGCAATCCTTAACATCCTTTACGATTGCGCCGACACCCTCCCCCTTTATGCCTTGGGCAATAATCTCAGCCATTTTTTTGGTGTTTCCCCCGCGGGAATAATAAATAATCAATACCTGCGCCATAAACACCCCCCTTTTTAAATCAACATCGCTATGGACATCATCCTGCCGCAGGACCTGCCTTCCCTGCGGTAGGAAAAAAACTCATCGTTACGACACGAAGTACAAACCAGGGAATCGTATATATTTGTTTCTTTGACGCCTGAATCTAAAAACTGCCTCTTGTTTACCCCGGTTAAATCAAAATAAAACTTACCGCCTCTCTCAACCACACTTCCCGGGAAAAAATCCACGAATTCCCTTCCCACTTCATAACAGCACTGCCTTATCGCAGGGCCGAATCTTACATGCAAATCAGCGGGTTTACTTCTATACTTTTCCCGCATTACCTTTATTACATTCGCCGAGATTTTACCTTTCGTGCTGCGCCAGCCGGCATGAATTAACCCGATAACACGGTTTCGCGGGTCATAAAGAAATACGGAAAGGCAGTCTGCGGTAAATATTGCCAAAGGCAAATTCCTTTCCGCGGCAATAAGGCCGTCTATTCCTGGCATGGCGCCTTGCGCGGATAAAGCCCCCCTGCCTTTATCTTTAATATCTACGCATGCCACCGAATTACCGTGGATCTGTTTTACGCATACAAGATCGACATAGTCAATGCCTAACCCGCGCAAATAATTTTCTCTGTTTTTTAAAGAATTGTCCGTCTCTCCGTAAGATAGAGACATATTGCCATGCTCGCGGCCGCTAAAAGATAAAACTCCTTCCCATTCAGCGGGAAATTCTGACCACCTTGTTTCTTGAAGTCTTTCCTTTGATAATTTCAATCTGATACCTCTTCACATTAAGGTACTCTGCTAATAAATTTATCAGCTGCTCATTGGCAAGCCCTTTATCCGCGGGTTTTGTCAGGTACGCCTTCAGGGAACCGTTTTCTTTTTTGATTAAATTCCTGCTTGCCTCAGGGATGACCCGGACATTCAAAATCATTTTTTTGCGGCAACGTCGTAAGCATCTTTAATGCTGTATATGCCGAATATGCAAATTAAGGCCAATCCGATTAGAAAAAGTCCGCCGCACAGGATTAATGCGCTTACACCCGCTATCTTGCCCAATAACCATAAACCAGCCAGTATGCTCCCCATAATCAGCGCCAGCATGCCTACGGCAGAAAAAAACATAATTAGCAACCCCTTGTTAATCTGGCCGTTATAAAGCTGGCCCAGGCCGTTAAAGACAAAAGAAAGCACCGCCGCGGTTCCGGGATGGGATTTAATATTTTCGTCAGGCATGGTTTACCTCCTGGTTATTAGTGATTTGCTTGGTCTGTGCAGTTACGTTGAGTTTATCGTTAAAATTCCCCAATTTTATCCTGGCATCGTTATACTTTTTTACGACGTTGGAAAGATGCGTGCCTATTAAGTCAAAATCTTCCTGGAATTTCTTAAAATCCACCTGCATACGCCCGAGCTCGGCAAAGATATTCTGGATATTGCGCTCAATGTTTATGCCCCTTAACCCGTACAATATAGCCTGAAGATAAGCGTAAAAGGTATTGGGAGAGACAAAAATGGTTTTCTTTAACTTCGCGTAAGAACTTATCTCTTCATCCATGCTTATCTGATAATATACCGCTTCGGAAGGTATATACATCAGGGCGAAATCAAATGTGCCTTCATCAGGCAGGATGTATTTGGAAGAAACTTCGTTAATCCTTGCCTTTACGTCCCGGACAAATGCGCGGTAGCTTACCTTGCCTTCGTCTTCGGTTTTACTTTCAGCCGACCTTTTAAAATTTTCCAGCGGGAATTTCGCGTCAATGGCTACCAGATTCTCGCCGATAACAATCACGGCGTCGGCGGTATCCCCGTTTTTAAAGTGGTGCTGGAGCCTTATATTTTCCCTGGGCAGGATATCTTCCAGCAATTTGCCTAACATGGTCTGGCCTATTTCTCCCCTGAATTTCGGGGCGCGCAGTAAGTCCTGGAGGCTTGAGATATCCTTGCTTATTTCATAGATATGCTTGTGCGTCTCTTCCAGCCTTCCCAGACTCTTCTGGACATCCCCGAAGACTTGCGTAGCCGAATCCAGCCTTTCGCCGACTGTTTTATGGGTATCCAGCAACGCCTGGGAAGTCTCCTTTAAACGTTCATTTACCTGCTGGGTGATAAAATTAAGCTGCTGGTTAAGCTGGGAGGTAATCCTTAAAATGAGGAAGATGGTTACCAGGATTCCGGAAAAAAGGATGATTATAGTCAGCCAGGGCATACCTAAAATTATAACACTACGCGCCATTTTTTAAAGCAAATAATCTTTTTTTATCCTTTTTACGCTGCGGAATATATTTGTCCTTATGTCCGGGCAGACCTTTTCCAAATCTTTGATGATATTGGTGATTTTGCTGCGGTTTGAGGTAACGGAATTGGGGCAGGCGCACTTCTCATGGGGGAATTTTGCCTCCCTGGCAAATCTCACAATCATATCTTCTTCCACGTAGGCGAGCGGCCGGATAAGCGTGATTTTGCCGTCAAATAATTCCTGTTTCGGGGCCATCGCGGAAATCTCGCCGTGAAAAAACAAATTCAATAAAATTGTTTCAACGATATCGTCTTTGTGATGGCCCAGGGCGACCTTGGCGCAGCCGAAACGGTCGGCAACTTCAAAGAGCGCTTTCCGCCTGTTCCAGGAACACCAGAAGCAGGATATGTCTTTGCGGGATTTACCCTGAAGTATATCTATCTTCTCAACATGATAATCAACGCCGAGTTTCTTAAAATACTCGGACAAAATCTTTGGATGCTGACAGGGATAGCCTAAATTGATATGTACTGCCAAGAGCTCATATTTTATCGGGACAAAGCTCTTGCGGTCGTTCAACACGCGTAGCATCGTAAGGCTGTCCTTGCCGCCGGATACCGCTACCGCGATTTTATCGCCATCGGCAATCATCCCGTAATCGGTAATCGCCCTGCCTACGCGTTTTGAAATATAAAACTCAATGCCCTGTAACAGTGCCATCTATCTATAGGGGACGTTTCCCCTGCTCGTTACTTCTTATCAATCAACAAGTTATAAAGGGGTCAAATCGATTTCTTTAGCAATCAATGAGTCGCAATATTTCAATTTCCCCTAACCATAACACCTTATTCTACAATAAGTTATAACGAAGGGAAACGTCCCCTTTGTTTCTAACGAAGGGAAACGTCCCCTTTGTTTCATGGTATAAAAAGACGGATTAATTTGTCTCCCCAAAGAAGGGAAACAATAGCCGCCAGGGATAAAAACGGGCCGTAAGGAATAAGGTGGTCTTTTTTAACTGCGAGGTTTATCAAGGCAATTACCAGCGCCAAGAAGGGCGCGATAAAAAAAGCGAGTATTGCCCTTTGCCAGCCCAAGAATGCGCCAATCATTGCCAGCAACTTTACATCCCCTCCGCCCATAGACTCGGTTTCGCCCTGTATGGGAGGATTTTTAAGGAGTTTAAAATAAACCAAATCAAACCCCTTTCCGGTAAGATAAATAATCCCTCCGCCGATAATTATGCCCAAAAAAGAACTGAGAGGATAGGCAAAATTGTATCTTAACGGACTTATATTTATTCCTCGTATGGCGCTTAAAATAAAACCGACGATAACGCCGCCGACGGAAATTTCGTCGGGGATAATCCGGTGCGGGATATCTACGAATGTCGCCACAATCAAACCTAATACAAAAAGCAGGTAAAGAAAAAAATTGAAGGTTAAACCGTATATATTATAAAAGATGACAAACGTCAGCGCAGTTATCAACTCCACCACAAAATACCTGAAAGATATCTTTTCTTTGCAGAAACGACACCTGCCTCCGAGAAGAATATAGCTTAAGAAAGGTATATTATCATACCAGAAAATGGTTTTCCCGCATTTTGGGCAGTGCGAACGCGGCACAACTATGGAACGTTTCTTTGGGTCTTCCTCCGGCAGCCTATGGATACAGACATTCAAAAAACTGCCTGCCAGGGAGCCAAAAATAAAAACAACGATTTTCTCAATCATTTATGCATTGCCTCTTCTAAAGCCCTGCGCATCACCTCGGCCGGAGCGCTCTTTCCCGTCCAGATTTCAAATGCTTCTGCACCTTGATACAAAAGCATACCCAGCCCATTGGAAGTTTTCGTGCCTTTTCCCTTAGCCATTTTAAGCAGTTTTGTTTCAGGCGGATTATAAACCAGGTCATAGACCAGTAAATCTTTATGGACAAATTTTTCATCCACCAGGCAGGGGTCGGTTTCCTTCATGCCGACAGGCGTGGCATTAACCAATAAATCGCAATCCTCAATATTAAGGTCAATGATAGAAACGGCCAGCTTAATATATACGCCTTTAAAACCGGCCCTTAAATTGTCGAACAAGGCAGCAACTTTTCCCGTATCGACATCAAAGATATTTATTGCCTGTGGTTTTGATTTACTCAAATAGACGGATACTGCCTTTGCCGCTCCGCCTGCGCCGATAATCGCGATTCTTTTCCCCTCAGGGTCAAATCCCAAATCTTTAGTGAGGTGCCTTAAAAAACCTTCTCCGTCCGTATTAAACCCTTCTAAATTATCCCCTGAAACCCTAATCGTATTCACTGCCCCGATAAGCTTTGCCTCATCCGAAATCTTATTCAGGAAAGGCATAACCTTTTCTTTATAAGGCGCAGTCACATTCAAGCCGAAAATATGTTGCGATTGAAGTTTTTTAAAAAAATTCCCGATTTCACTTTCTTCTAAAGGAAAAAGTTTGTATTCCGCATCGATGTTTAGGGCCTTGAATGCGGCGTTGTGCATTGCCGGAGAAAAACTCTGCTTTAGGGGGTAACCGATTAGGCCGTAGATTTTGGGGAAGGTCATTTACTTTCTATTTTATTGATGGCGTCAAGGTACGCCCTTACTGCCGCTTCAATGATATCCGTGCTTGAGCCGTGGCCGACGGCATCGCGCATCTTTACCTTCAACTTAAGGCTGGCGTGGCCGAGGGCATCCTTACCTGAAGTAACTGCCTCAAGGCGGAAGTCTTCAAGCTTTACTTTCTGTTTGATTATCCTATCTATCGCTTTAAAACAGGCATCCACGGGACCGTCTCCGGTAGATTCGCCTTTTAAAGTTTGCGACTTTTTCTTTAAAACTACGGACGCCTTAGGCTTAACCTGTGTTCCGGAATTAACCGTAAAACTGGCCAATTGCCAGACGGGCTTCTCCTCCCGCATTTCATCCTCTACGATTATACGCAGGTCATCATCAAAAATATCCTTCTTCCTATCCGCAACCTCTTTAAAACGCTCAAATGCCTTATTTAATTGTTCATCATTAAGATGAAAACCCAAAAAATTAAGCCGGTCCCTGAATGCGTGGCGACCGGAGTGTTTCCCGAGGATAAGCCTGCTTTCGGCTATACCTACATCGCGGGGGTCCATAATCTCATAGGTAATCCTCTTTTTCAAAATTGCATCCTGATGGATACCGGATTCATGGGCAAAGGCATTTCTGCCGACGATTGCCTTATTTGGAGGAACCACAAAATTAGTAAGGTTGCTTACCAGGCGCGAAGCGCGGTATATTTCCCTCGTATGAATATTGTTATAAAAATCCCCGAAGACATCTTTGCGGGTTTTCATCGCCATAACTACTTCTTCAAGCGAGGCGTTACCCGCCCTTTCGCCTATCCCGTTAATCGTGCAATGCGCCTGCCGCGCCCCGGCCAGGATTGCCGAAAGGGAATTTGCCGTGCTCAAGCCCAAATCATCGTGGCAATGAATGGAAATAACCGCCTTATTTATATTCGGGACATTTTCTTTTATATCGCTAACCAGGGAGTAAATTTCCTGGGGGTAACTATAACCGACTGTATCGGGGATATTTATAGTCGCAGCACCTTCTTTAATAGCCATCTCTATCATGCGGAACAAAAAGCCTTTTTCCGTGCGTGTAGCGTCTTCCGGAGAAAATTCGATATCAGAACAGAATTTTTTTGCATGCCGGATAGAATCCCTGGCAATAACCTCTATTTCCTCTTCCGCTTTCTTGAATTTATATCTTAAGTGTATTTTAGACGTAGCCAGGAAGAGGTGGATACGCGGGGCCCTCGCCTTTTTTAGGGATTTTCCGGCGTGTTCAATGTCCTTGTAAATACAGCGGGCCAGGGCGCAAACGCCGCATTTCTTAATCAGTTTTGCGACAGCGCTTACCGCCGCAAAATCTCCCGGCGAAGCAACGGGGAAACCCGCTTCAATAATATCAACCCCGAGCTTCTCAAGCTGGCTAGCCACTTCCAATTTCTGGAAAGTGTTCATGGAAGCGCCCGGCGCCTGCTCTCCGTCGCGCAAAGTCGTATCAAATATTATAATCCTGTTCATAATTATTGGCGGTTAGCGGGTAGCGTATAGTTAAAATCTTTTGTGTTCTATTCGCTACACGCTCTACGCTATACGCTATTTTTTCATCCAGGGCATCATTTCGCGAAGTTGTTTGCCGACCTTCTCAATTTGATGTTCATCGTCATCTTTCAACAGCTTATCGAAATTAGGCCTGCCCGCCTCATTTTCCTTAATCCATTCCCTGGCAAATTTTCCTTTCTGGATCTCCTTCAGGATTTTCTGCATTTCTTTTCTGGTTTTTGCCGTAATAATCCTGGGGCCGCGGGTCAAATCCCCGTAACAGGCGGTATTGGAAACCCTCCGGCGCATGCCGGAAATTCCAAACTCCTGGACTAAATCGGTAATAAGTTTTAATTCGTGCAAAACTTCAAAATAGGCAATCTCCGGCTGATAACCTGCGTTAACTAAAGTATCAAACCCTGCCTTTATAAGCTCAGTAACTCCGCCGCAAAGCACTGCCTGCTCCCCGAATAAATCCGTCTCGGTCTCTTCTTTAAAAGTAGTTTCAATGACGCCTGCCTTTGTAGCGCCTAATCCCTTGGCGTAAGCCAAAGCAATTTTCAATGCGCTGCCTGTTGCATCCTGGAATATGGCTACTAAGGAAGGGACGCCCTTGCCCTCTTCATACATTTTTCTTACCAATGCGCCCGGTCCTTTTGGAGCGACCATAAATACGTCTACGGTTTTAGGGGGTTTAATCTGTTTAAAATGAATGTTAAAACCGTGAGAAAAGCAAAGCCCCTTGCCTTTCTTTAAATTCGGCTTAATGTTCTCTGCGTAAACCTTTGCCTGCACATGGTCCTGGGTAAGAATCTGGATGATGTCCGCGGCCCTGGCTGCCTCTTGCGCAGGTACGGGGATGAATCCGTCTTTCTTTGCCTGTTCAAAGTTCGCCGTGCCTTCCAGCTCCGAGACAACCACTCTGCAGCCTGAATCGCGCAAGCATAAAGCCTGACCCCTGCCCTGTATGCCGTAGCCGATTATGCCCACAGTTTTATCTTTTAATAAACCCAAATCCGCGTCATTGTCATAATATACCTTTATCATCTCTTGTCTTTCCTCCTTTTAATCTACCCCCATGGCAATCCTGCCGGTCTTTACCAGCTCTTTGATGCCGAAAGGCTTTAAACCTTCAAGTAATTGTTTAATTTCATCCTGCTTGCCCAAACCCTCAACGATAGCAATGTTCTTTTCGGCATTGTGCTTTACTATTTTAGCCACATATTTATCCAGCAGGCCTTCTAATCTGGCCTTATCCTTTGCCGAATAATTAATTTTAACCAGGACAAGTTCCCTGTCCACATGTTCCTTCTTTGTAAAATCGGTAACCGTCAGGATGTCAATAAGTTTATTGAGCTGTTTCTTTATCTGCTCAAGGATCTTCTCGTCTTCCGCCTCAACCACAATAGTCATATAAGAAATATCCGGGTCAAGGGTTTCGCTCACTGCCAAGGAGGCGATGTTATACCCCCGGGCGCTGAATAACCCTGCCACGCGCGCTAATACCCCGGGCTTATTTTCCACCAGAACCGATATTGTATGTTTCATTTTACGCCAACCCTTCTATCATGCGGTTAATCGCTTCTCCCGCAGGCACCATCGGAAAGACATTCTCTTCCGGTTCGATACGAAAATCCATAAACACCACGTTATCCGTTGCCAGCGCCTTATCAATAGCAGGTCTCACTTCTTCTTTTCTGGTTATAAGTATCCCCGTAGCGCCATAACTCTCCGCCAATTTCACGAAATCAGGGCTGGTAATGCACACCTGAGAATAACGCCTTTTATAAAAAAGTTCCTGCCACTGCCTGACCATACCCAGGTAACCGTTATTCAATATCGCCACCTTAACGTTTATCTTATTGCAGATGCAGGTAGCTAATTCCTGGATATTCATCTGGATAGAGCCGTCTCCTGCTATATCAAAGACTATCCTTTCAGGATAGCCTAATTTAACGCCCATTGCCGCGGGAAACCCGAAACCCATTGTCCCTAATCCGCCGGAGGAAATAAAGGTGCGTGGCAGGGAATATTTATACCACTGCGCCGCCCACATCTGGTTTTGGCCTACTTCAGTCGTAATGATAGCGTCTCCCTGGGTTGCCTCATAAATCTGTTCAATAACATACTGGGGTTTAATTTTACCTTTATCCTTATAGGCCAGAGGATATTTCTTCTTCCAGGAATCGACAATCTTTAACCAGTCGGCTGTATCGGGAACCTTATTAATCTCCTCCAATAACTGCCCCAATATATTTTTGGCATCGCCCACTATCGGTATATCCACTTTGACGTTCTTACTGATAGAGGAAGGGTCAATATCAATATGGATAATTTTAGCGTGTTTGGCAAAGGCATCAAGCCTGCCGGTAACCCGGTCGTCAAAACGCGCGCCCACCGCGATAATTAAATCCGCCTCCATTACGGCGTGGTTGGCATAGGCAGTCCCGTGCATGCCCAGCATCCCCAGAGAAAACGGGTGCCTGCCGGGGAAACCCCCTAATCCCATAAGCGTCATAGTTACCGGAGTCTGAATCTTCTCGGCCAATTCCCTTAATTCCCGGGAGGCACCGGAAGTAATAACCCCTCCGCCGGCATAGATAATCGGCTTCTTGGCGTCAGTGATTAATTTAACCGCTTTCTTAATTTGGCCAGGATGCCCAAATGCGGTAGGCTTATACCCTTTTAACTCAATAACCTCCGGCCAGATAAATTCCGTATCCTGCATTTGAATATCAGACGGGATATCTATTAGGACCGGGCCGGGTCTGCCAGTCGAGGCAATATGGAATGCCTCGCGCACAGTGCGCGCCAGGTCTTTGATATCTTTTACTAAATAATTATGTTTGGTTATAGGCCGGGTTATTCCGGTAACATCCGCTTCCTGAAAGGCATCGTTACCGATTAAAAATGTCTTCACCTGTCCGGTAATGGCAACCAGCGGTATGGAATCCATATAGGCAGTGGCTATCCCGGTGGTAAGGTTGGTTGCGCCAGGGCCTGACGTCGCAAGGCAGACCCCGGTTTTTCCGGTTGCCCGGGCATAGCCGTCGGCAGCGTGAGCCGCAGCCTGCTCGTGGCGCGTCAAGATAAATTTTATATCCGAGTCGTAAAGTTTGTCAAAAATAGGCAGGACTTGCCCGCCGGGATAACCAAACATCACTTCCACGCCTTCGCGCTTCAAACATTCAATGAGGATCTGTGCGCCTGTCATAACAATATCGCTCCCTTATCGGCAGAGCTGACCATCCTGGAATACCGTTTAAGATAACCTGTCTTGATTTTTGGCTCAATCGGTCTCCATCCCTTAAATCTTTTTTCTATTTCGGCCTTGTTTAATTTAACCTCTATTTTCCTGTTTGGTATGTCTATACTGATTATATCGTTATCCTTTAAAATGGCAATGGGCCCGCCTGCCGAGGCCTCCGGTGAAATATGCCCGATGCAGGGGCCTTTTGTCCCGCCGGAAAACCTGCCGTCGGTAATAAGCGCAACGGAATCGGCTAACCCCAGACCGACGATTGCCGAGGTAGGGGCAAGCATTTCGCGCATGCCCGGGCCTCCTGCAGGGCCTTCGTAGCGGATTACGATAACTTCCCCACCTTTTATCTTACCGGCTAATATCGCCTTCATTGCATCTTCTTCCTGGTTAAATACGCGTGCTTTACCGCTAAACTTCATCATCTTAAGGCTTACTGCCGCCTGTTTAACCACTGCCCCCTGCGGCGCAAGATTGCCGGATAAAACCGCTAAGCCTCCCTGCTTATGGTATGCCTTATCAAACCTGCGGATGACATCATCATCAAAAATCCTGGCGTTATCCGCAATATCAAATGTCTTTTCTCCGCTCACGTTCAGCGTGTTGTTTAATTTATTCTTCAGGCGCTTCAAAACAGCCGGAATACCGCCGGCATACTCCAAATCCTCCATAAAATGCGTTCCTGCCGGCTCTAAACTCGTAATATGAGGAGTCTTCTTGCTTATATCATCAAATGTTTTTAAATCCAGTCTTATCCCTGCTTCATTGGCAATGGCCATTAAATGTAAAACCGTATTGCTTGAACCTCCTAAAGCCATATCTACAGTAATCGCATTCTCCAGAGAATCCTTGGTAATAATTTTTGAAGGAGTGATATTCTTTTTTACCAGTTCTACGATACGCTCGCCGCTGGCCTGGGCAATCCTGCGTTTCTTTGCTGAAATTGCCAAAGCTGTGCCGCAACCCGGTAACGACAGCCCAAGAGTTTCGGTAAGGCAGGCCATGGTATTTGCCGTATATAAACCCTGGCAGGAACCTGCGCCGGGGCAGGCCTCTATCTCCAGGCAAGTAAGCTCTTCCGGAGAAATTTCGCCTTTTTTCGCCTTCGCCACCGCTTCATAAGTGTCATGCACAAACGCAAGCTTCCTCTGGTTGTAGCGCCCGGAAATCATCGGGCCGGCAGTAACGATTATTGCCGGGATATTAAGGCGGGCTACCCCCATAAGCATACCGGGGGTAATCTTATCGCAATTAGTCAGGCAGACAATGCCGTCCAACTGATGGGCATTGCAGACGGTTTCAATGCTATCGGCAACGATTTCCCGAAGCGCCAGGGGATAACACATCCCCAGATGGCCCATGGCAATTCCGTCGCAAATACCGGGCACTCCGAAGAAGAAGGGAACTCCTCCGCCTGCGCATACCCCGCGCTCGATGTAGCGCTCCAGGTCGCGCATGCCGACGTGCCCCGGGATAAGGTCGGTAAAAGAAGTGGCTACGCCGATAAACGGCTTTTTAAAATCTTTCCTGCTTAAACCGGTCGCGTGCAGAAGCGCGCGGTGCGGAATACGTTCAATGCCCTTTTTAATTTTGTCTGACCGCATATCTTTTCTCCCTGGCATAATTTTGACAATTTTTTACGCTCCAGGGCGATTTTTTTACGCCAAAGGTCTTTCGCATTTCGGTGACTGCTGAACTCGCGCTTTTTGCCCTGCAAAAATCGCTCGGACAGCATCGCCATCCCGAGATTGCCCCGTCCTCGGCGGGGCCTCGAGATTCCCTCAATGCTTAAGCTGCTTTGGCGAAAATCGCCAGTCGCTCCAAAAATGTCAAAATCATGCCAAAATATTTGTTGCGTTCATATTAAAACTATATTTTACCTTCTGCAAGCAACGCATCTTTTCTATACATTTGCCTATTGTTAGCATTAAATTCATGTTTAACTTGAACAATCATTGACTCAATGCAATAAAGACGCCAATAAACAGGTACATAAACTCCTCGTGCCTTAGATTCAATTTGATAGCTTAAAACTAAGTGTCTTGCGTCAGCAGTTATCTTACATCCATCTTCTGAAGGCGAGAAATAGAAAGCGCGTTGCGTTGTATTAATATTCTTAAGATTATAGGTTTTACATTCAAGATAAGTAACCCTATTTTTCGGCTCCACTATTTCTATATCGGGATAACCTGTACTTTGCCGCCTTCCTGCCTTATTCTTCGGGGTATCCGCCTGTAATCCAATCTTGATGAGCGCATTTTTGACAAAAGGTTCTATGTAATTCCCAACTTCATTTGGGCGATTTGATTTTATGCCCTTAGCTTTTGCTTCTTTCCCGGAAATAACTGCGGCTTCCGATAATTTTTCCAATAATAATCTATCCTCTTTATTTCCTCCATCAAAAGCTATAACTTTATACCCGGATATTGCTTTGATAGCAATGGGAAATGGGATATCTTGCAAGGGAGCCATAAATTTCTTTATAGTTTCTTCGAGCTGTTGAATATACTTTTCATCTTTTTGCATAATTAATCTTTCTTAAAAATAAGTATATATTCTTTCTGCATTACATTATATAACCCGAATATAATTTTCTCTATTTTGCTGACCAATTTAAATCCTATCTTTACACACGTATCAATTGCTATTTGAGTTGTATCTATTTCCTCACCCTGAAAAGTAACGTTACCTATAATCACCGTGCAATATTTCCCCTTTTTTAGTGCAGAATACATCTGTTTATATGCAATTTCCATATCATTATCATAAAGCTTAAATTTGTCTAGCCCCGTTCCCCGAACCCCTATAAAATCGTCAGATATCTTTCTTGAATCATAACCCAAAGCCTGCAAAGAATGTGCATCATTAGCGACATAATTTAATGCGATGGAATATGGCGGAGAAGTAATAATGCCATCTATAGATTCTGTATCCAAACTCAAATTCCTGATATCTCCTTTAAGGATTTTTGTTTTGCCTAGATTAAGGCCTAATTTCTTTTTAACCTCAATGTAATCGCGTAACGATTGAATCATTTTTTCTACATTAGTATTAAATGAAAAGGTAAAATTTCTTCCTCTTCTCGAACTATCGCTATGTGCTACCATTTGTGCGATTGTAAAGAAATTTTTAACTTTTTCATTCTTAATTTTTTCTATCCGCCTGGAATCCGTTAAAATATCTTTCTTATTTTTTTCTATCTCGGAAATTACTTCCATTGATTCTGTCTTTACGCGAGATAACAAATAGCAAAGTGGGGATATATCCACACCAATAAAATTGATTCCTAATAATTGACATTCCAATGCAGCAGTGCCGCTTCCCACAAACGGATCCAGCACAGTTTCCCCTTCCTTAATCTGCATTATATTCAATAAAGCGCGTATCATCTGCGGATGAAATTTACCCTTATAAGGATATACCCAATGCATCAGGTATTGATTGACAGAAGTAGTTTGATTATATTTAATAATGTAATAATAATCTGTGATTACTCCATTTGTGGACTCAAAATAAGCTAATCGCCTTCGTAAAACATCTGATTCTCTAGGTGATGTAACCTCAAAAATCCGAAAATCATTAGTAACATGAAAATCCAACCCAAAAGAGAGCAGTTCTTTTTTCGCCAACGCCAATTCATATATAAACTGCACATTTCGCAATAAAGAAAACCCTTTTTTTGCCTTTATAGATTCGAGTTCTTTTGTCTTCACTGAACTTTTCGTTCTATTTAAAGCGTGAAGGCTCTCTTGATCTTCTTTACCAAATAAATCTAATTGCATTTTAGACGTAGTCAAATTAATCCGCCCCTTCGCCGTCATGCGCCACTTCTTCCTTCGCATGATGCTTGCGTATAATAACCCTTTTTAAAATCACGTATTTATCAACCAATTCCTTATTATTCACGGCCTTCAGCTGTTTAAAGAGAAACTCAAACTTCTCTTCGATTTCCTGGGCAATGGCGTCCCGCATGCCTTGAGGCAGGCCCATTATCTCTTTTTTGAAAGGCCCGAGCGCTTTTTTGCGCGCCTTATAGAAAAACTGCTCGTCACTTTCCCCCTCTTTCCTTTCGGAGGCGGCATTAACCTTAAGCCATTCGTAAATCCGGCTCTTTAATTCCGGCGGAAAGTGCTTGCTTTCATAAATCATATTCTGAAATTCCGTAGCCAGATGAACTTCGGCAGTCTCGCATTCGGCAAACTTGTGGAATGCCTCAGCAGGCAGAGTTGATGCGCCATGCTGCACTGCCCCGGCAAGGCCAAATTCTTCTCTTGCGATATCAGACAGGTTTTTGAGCGTATCAAAATCCAGTTTTACCTGGGCAACTGTCCCGTCGGGTAAAACTACCCCCCCGTGGGAAGTCCCGGTCTGCACGCTAATCTTGCTGATGCCTGTCCGGCCCTTACGCAGCCTTTCCTGGTAGCCTTTCATAAATGCGCGCAAGTCTTCGGGCGTGGAATTCTTTGCCCCCACCTCGCCTATTTCTCCTCCAACAGAGACTTCTATCCCGCGCGGCTGTATCTGGCGGATAAACTGGGTCAATTTTGCGCATACATCATAATTATTAAATTGCTGCTTTGCCAAATCTGTTTTACTCAAATCAACCAAAGTAGAAGAGTCGATATCAATATTATAGAATCCTGCTGCAATCGCATCCGCCATTAATGCCTTTAAACTCTCCAGTTCCTTCTCAGGGTCCTCCTGGAATTTCTTGGCATTAGCCTGGAAATGGTCCCCCTGGATAAAAACCGGCCCCGAGAAACCTTCTCTTATCGCTGCAGCCAGGATTACGCTTGAATATTCAACGGGCGGCTGGTTGGTATAACCCATCTCGGACTTGGCGATCTCAAAGATAAAAGCCCCGGAATTATTCCTCTTCGCTACCCTGAACATTGCCCTGGCCAAATCATAGGTCATACTCCTCAAATTAAATGCCGGCACGGTAAAACCACTTAAACCACCCTTGCCCCGGGCAACATAAAACTGGTGAATGCTGGATAGATAAATGCCTTTTTTATAAGCCAGGCCCTGGACCTTTTTGGCCAGTTTTCTTTTGACACTTATGTCGTCGTTCATGATTAATTCCGTTGTGATTTTATCGATATCCAGCGGTCGCCTTCCCATTTCTAATTTCTCCTTCTCTAAATAAGTTATTTGTTAATGTGCGCCCTTGCGCGCATTCCTCAATTCTTCAAGGTACGCCTTTGTCCTCTCCAATTCGTCGGTCAAATTCTTGATTTTTAGTATGCACTTTATGCGCATAGAAACGTCAATACTGTCTATAGGCTTATTCAGGAAATCATCGGCCCCCGCGCTCAATGACATATCCTTTTCTTGAACATAGGCGGTAATCATAATTATAGGTATATTTTTTATGGTAATGTCTGCGTTACTGCGTATGCGGCGGCAGACTTCAATGCCGTCTAATCCGGGCATTTTAACATCCAGCAATAACACATCGGGCTTACGCTCGTTTTCCAGTATTGACTTAAGGGCATCGTCTCCCGTAGCAGCCAATTCAATTTCATGGCCTTCCTTGGCTAATATCTTTCCCAGGCTCTCCCGCACATATTTTTCATCATCAACGATCATTACCAGGGCCATTCTTTCCTCCCTCAGGTTAGGATCCTGATTAACTTATAAAGGTTATCGGTATCAATTTCCTTCCTCCGGGTTGCAATTTCTAAATCTATGGTTATTAATTTATTTGAATTCAGCGCTACGGCCTTGTCCGTCTGACCTTTTAATAAAGATTCAACTGCCGCCTGTCCCAGAGTCAAGGCTAAAGTGCGGCTGAAGGCAGTTGGCCTTCCCCCTCTCTGGATATGCCCTAACACAACTGCCCGCGTATCCAGTCCGGTCATTTCGTTTATTTTCTTGGCGATATCCGGGGCAGCCGCCGCGCCTTCGGCAACAACAATAATCCAGCTGATTTTTCCCCTTAAATTTCCGTTAACAATATCATGGCACATATCTTCCAGGCTGTATTTTCTCTCAGGGATAATCGCATCCTCGCACCCTCCGGCCAGGGCAACCTCAAGGGCGATAAACCCGGATTCCCTGCCCATTACCTCAACTACAAAAATCCTCTCCATGGAAGTTGCTGTATCGCGGATATTATCAATAGCATAAAGAGCGGTATTTATAGCCGTATCCCAGCCGATAGTCGTATCTATGCCATTAATATCATTGTCAATAGACGCAGGTATTCCCATGCAGGGTACATTGTATCTTTTATAAAACTCATGCAGCCCACGGAAACTTCCGTTACCTCCGATAACAATAAGGCCATCTATAGAATTCTTTTTTATTGTCTCCTCTGCCCTGTTCATACCTTCTTCAGTATGGAACTGCGGGCAGCGCATCGTTTTTAAAATCGTACCACCTAAATCTATGATTCCTGAAACCGAACGGTGGTCAAATAATTTAAGCTCTTCGTTAATCAGGCCCCAATATCCGTGGAATACGCCCATTACTTCCAGCTTGGCGTTTACGGCGGTGCGCACAACAGCGCGTATCGCCGCATTCATCCCCGGAGCATCACCACCCGTAGTTAAGACAGCTATCCTTTTTATCATTACCGCATTTTGAGCACAAAAAGTTTTTATCTAGGAAAATCCCGCCGCTTTTTGGCAGGACATCCCCGGCGCGTCCCCGCCGGTTGTAAGGACCGCGATTCGTTTTATCGCCATAAGCTCAGGTACCCATCTCCCAGCTTGACAAGTATTTCTTCTGTTCAGGGGTTAAAGTGTCAATTTTTGCGCCCATTGATTTCAACTTAAGGCGGGCGATATTCTTATCTATTTCTTCGGGGACTTTATAAACATCATTTCTCAGCTTTTTATGGTTTTTGCTCATGTATTCGGCGCTCAATGCCTGATTCGCAAAGGACATATCCATGACCTGAGCAGGATGCCCTTCTGCCGCGGCCAGGTTTATAAGCCGGCCTTCGCCCAACAAATAAATCCTCCGCCCGTCTTTTAAGGTATACTCATCCACAAAATCGCGCGTAGACCTCTTGGCCTTGCTTATTTTTTCTAACCCCGGGATATCTATCTCAACATTAAAATGCCCAGAGTTTGAGACTATCGCACCGTCCTTCATTATTGCAAAATGCTCACGCCGGATTACATTAATATCTCCGGTTACAGTAACGAACACATCGCCTATTTTCGCGGCATCCTTTATCGGCATAACGCTAAAACCGTCCATACATGCCTCTAAAGCGCGCAAGGGGTTAACTTCAACCACAATAACTTTTGAACCCAGGCCTTTGGCGCGCATGGCCACTCCCTTGCCGCACCAGCCATAACCGCAGACCACAACATTGGCTCCCGCCAAAAGTTTATTTGTAGAACGGATTATCCCGTCAATGGTAGATTGGCCGGTGCCGTAACGGTTATCGAATAAATACTTGCTCTGGGCATCGTTAACCGCGATAATCGGGTACCTTAATTTACTCTGATTGGCCAGGGCCTTTAACCTGATAACGCCGGTAGTCGTTTCTTCGGTTCCCCCAACGATGTTGCGATAAACCGAAGGCAACGCCTGATGAATGGCGCTTACTAAATCCGCGCCGTCATCCATAGTAATATCCGGCTTAACCCTGAGCACGGATTTTATATGTTCGTGGTATATCCTGGTGCCTTCGCCCTTGATGGCAAATACCGGTATTTTAAGATGCTCTACCAGAGACGCGGCAACGTCATCCTGAGTAGATAAAGGATTTGAAGCACAGAGGGTAACATCCGCACCTCCTGATTTCAATACCTCGGACAAAACCGCGGTTTCGGTCGTAACGTGCAAACAACAGGCTATTTTTAGGCCCTTCAAAGGCCTTTCTTTTCTGAAACGCTCGGCAATCAAACCCAAAACAGGCATATTGTTACGTGCCCATTCAATCCTCAATGCCCCTTTTTTAGCTAATTTTATATCCTTGATGTCGTAATTCATTTAGTCTCCTTTAAAATATATTTTAGCGTATGGTTTAAACTAACCGCTATACGCTCTACGCTATACGCTAATTTTTATAGTCTGGCTGCTTGTTTTTTAAGGGTATCTACTTTATCCAAAACCTCCCAGGTAAAACCCGGTTCTGTCCTGCCGAAATGGCCGTAGGTGGCTGTATTCCTGTATATGGGGCGCAAAAGATTCAAAGCCTTAATAATCCCCCTGGGGGTAAAGTCAAAATTATCCCTGAGCAATTTTGTGTAAGCGGCTTCGGAAAATTTACCGGTCCCGTAAGTCTCTATCTTTATGGAAAGAGGCTCGGCCTTACCGATAACATAAGACAACTGTATCTGGAATCTCTCCGCCAGGCCTGCTGCCACGATATTCTTGGCAACATATCTTGCCATGTAAGCAGCTGAACGGTCAACCTTGGTTGGGTCTTTCCCTGAAAAAGCGCCGCCACCATGCGGGACTGCCCCGCCGTAAGTATCCACGATTATTTTCCTGCCGGTCATCCCCGTATCCGATTGCGGCCCACCGACAACAAACTTGCCGGTTTGATTCACGTAATATTTTGTATTTTTATCAATTAAATTCTTTAGCACTGGCCTGGCAATTACCTCAATAAGTTCATTGCGCGCTTTTGACGTGATGCGTTCCCCGCTTTTATCCAGAATGTCTTCCGTGTGCTGACAGGCAAGAACCACGGAATCAACCCTGAAAGGCTTGCCGTTCTTATACTCCAGGGTAACCTGTGACTTTCCGTCGGGCCCGAGATACTTTAAGATTCCTTTTTTACGCACATCGCTCATACGCTTAACCAGTTTATGGGCCAGGGATATTGCTAAAGGCATTAATTCCTCGGTCTCATTACAGGCATAGCCAAACATAATCCCCTGATCTCCCGCGCCTCCGGTATCCACCCCCTGGGCAATATCCGCAGACTGGCAGTGTATGGCATTAAGTATGGCGCAGGTATGAAAATCGAACCCGTATTTAGGATGAGTATAGCCTATTTCCTCTATAACTTTCCGGGCAACATTATGCACGTCAACGTAAGTATGGGTAGTTACCTCTCCTCCGACAATCAACAAACCCATGGTTACATAAGTCTCGCAGGCAACCCTTCCTTTAGGGTCATTATTAAGAACCTCATCCAATACCGCATCGGAAATCTGGTCGCAGAGCTTATCCGGATGCCCCTCGGAAACCGACTCTGAAGTAAAGAAATACCTTTCCATTACGCCTTCCTCCTTTTAGTTGCGATTTCTATTAATTTCTTATAAGTCTGGAGCCTTCCGATATCGCACCAGAGTTTCCTGAAAACAAACCCGCAAACTTTTTCTTTGCTAATAAGCCAGCTTATATAATTACCTGCGGCATCGCAAGAATTCCCGGAACTAGCCAGGTATTCTTTTATCAAGCCTAATTTCTGGCGGGGAAAATAGTACAGGCACGTTGCGATCAGGCTGGATTTTGGCTTTAGCGGCTTCTCGGTAAAATCCCTTATCTGCCTTTTTCTATCCAAACTAACCACGCCGTAATGCCGTGCTTCAATTTTGTCCCGGATATCGAATACGCCGATCGTTAGCCAAGGTTTATTTTTTTGGGCAAAGCGGACGAAGTCCTCAAACGGCTCTTCAAAGAAGTTATCTCCGCCTAAAACCAGGAAGTCATCTGCAGCGGCATTTGCTTCTCTGCTGAAAACAAAATCCATATCCCCGATTGCCCCCAACCTCTCTTCGGGACTTTCGGTCAGGTCATTTACAATCCTGATTTTGCCGCCCATCAATCCTTTTTTCCATGCCGAAAGCTGCTTAAAAAAACGCGCATTAGTTACGACAATAATCTCTGAAACGTCGTCAAGCCGCTCGACCTTCTCCAGTAAATATTCGATAATCGGCTTATTGTTTACTTTCAAGAGCGGCTTAGGGATATTCCTCGTATAAGGATAAAGCCTCGTACCATAGCCGGCAGCCAAAATTAAAACCTTCACCCCGCTCTTCCTTTCTTAATACCGTTCATCTTACAATCTCTTTTATCCTGGCCTCCATAAAAGATTCCACGGCCTTTGCCGTAGAAAGGGTTAAAGCCTCTTCAGCGATTTTTCTTGCTTCCGTAATACTAACCGAACGGATTATATATTTTATCTGTGGTATTGCCTGCGGCGGGATACTGAACTCATCAAGGCCTAAGCCTATAAGGAATAAAGCAAAGGTTTCTTCGGAGGCCATTTCCCCGCACATCCCCACCCAGATATTATTGGAATGGGCAACGTCGATTACATTCTTAAGCATCCTTAAAACCGCCGGATGCGCCGGCTCATAAAGATAAGCCACCTTTTCGTTAGTGCGGTCTACAGCCAGAGAATATTGTATAAGGTCATTGGTGCCGATGCTGAAGAAATCCGCCTCTTTAGCTAAAAGGTCGGCGGTCATTGCCGCGGAAGGAACCTCAATCATAGCGCCCACTTCTATATTTTCGTCAAAAGGCACGCCTTCTTTCTTTAATTCCTGCCGGCAGCCCTCTAATACCGCGTTTGCCTGCACCAACTCTTCAACGCCGGAAATCATCGGGTACATAAGTTTCAATTTACCGTACGCTGAAGCGCGCAAAATGGCGCGTAACTGTATCTTAAACAAGTCTGGACGGGTGAGGCAAAACCTGATAGCCCGCCACCCTAAAAAAGGCTGCATATCTTTAGGCATCTCGAGGTGCGATAAAAACTTATCTCCGCCCAGATCCAGGGTGCGAATAATTACCGAATGAGGCTTCATGTGTTCGGCTACATACCTGTAGGCCATAAACTGTTCCTCTTCGGAAGGAAAATCTTTCCTATTCATATAAAAGAATTCCGTACGGTAAAGGCCTATGCCCTGGCCCCCGTGGAGCTTCACCGAGGGTATCTCTTCAGGCAATTCGATATTGGCAGCCACATTAATCTTCTTGCCGTCCGCAGTAACGGAAGGCAGGTCTTTTACCGAGAGGTATTTTTCGGTTACCCCCCTAAGCTTCCTCTCCTCCTGCTGATAAATGGCCAGGGTTTCTTCGTCGGGGTTGACTATTACCATTCCCATGCTACCGTCCACGATTAAGGCGTCTCCGGTCTTAATCTTGGCAGTCACTTCACCCAAACCGACTACAGCGGGGATCTCCAGAGACTTTGCCATAATTGCCGTATGAGAAGTCTTGCCGCCGATATCAGTGACAAAGGCAGAAACCATCTGTTTATGCATTGCCGCGGTATCAGAAGGAGAGAGGTCATGGGCAACTACAATTACCCTTTCCTTTAAATTCTGGAAGAGCTTCTGCTCTTTGCCTAAAATATTACGCAAGATCCTCCGGCCGACGTCATTTATGTCGGTTATGCGCTCTTTTAAATATTCGTCTTCAATTCTGGAAAAGACATCTATATATTTTTTTAAGACCCCGGCGAATATATAAGCCACACTCATGTGCTCTTTTTTCAGACGGGTAATAACTTCTTCAATAAGCATGCGGTCTTCGAGGACGAGAAGATGCGCGTCAAAAATCTGGGCCTCATCCTGGCCCATATCCGAGGCGATCCTCTTCTGCAATTCAGTGATTTCCTTACGCGTAGTAATCAACGCCTCTTCAAAAAGCTGGATCTGGATAGGAATCTCTTCGGGCTTTATGGGTTCCTGCGGAATGCTGAATTCCTCCCTGCCTATTTTATAGGCCGGGCCTATGCTTATCCCCGAAGCCGCCGCTATCCCCTTTAGCACTATCATCTTTATCCCTCGGAAGATACGACCTTTTCCAGTTCTATCACGGCAAGCTCCGCATCCTTGCCTTCCGCCTCGATTATAATCGCTGAATCTTTCTCCACTCCCAGCATGAGTATTCCCATAATGGATTTGCCGTTCACTTCTTCCGCATCTTTATCCCGCCTTACCGTTATAGCCGAATCGAATTTATTGGCAATCTGCACAAATAATGCCGCAGGCCTCGCATGCAAACCCTGTTTATTTTTTACGGTTATTTTCTTCTTAATTAAAGCCATCTTTAATGAGCCCACAACTTAGGGAACGCAAGTGACGTAAGTTGTTTGGGCGAATTTAACCCACATGCCCAGCCTGAAATCTAAAAACGCTATGGTTTCCTGGGTGTGGGGTAAGTTCGGACGGATAAGTTATGTTCGCTTTCAGCTCCATAACTTATGTCCTCGCTCAAATCTCATCCATAAGGCTAAAAATAATCTTGGCCAGTTTTAAAGGGTCGTGCCGTATCACCCCGTCCACTCCCACGGTATCCTCTTCGATTACGCGGTACCCCATATTCTCTATATTTTTGCGGTCATTAACTACCGGATAAGAATTCTCCTGGGCGTAACGTTTAAGCATCGGCCCCGGAATCGCGCCCGTATTTACGATGCAATTGTTAAAAATGCGAGGATGGCTGTGTTTTATCAGGGCCTGCACATGATTTGAAGCGTTGTAGCCGTCAGTTTCGCCCGGCTGGGTCATCACGTTGCATACATAAACTTTAATCGCCCTTGAACTAATGATGCTATCGGTGATTTCTTTTATCAAAAGGTTCGGTATAATGCTCGTATAAAGCGAGCCGGGCCCAAGCACAACAACATCAGCTTCTTCTATCGCCCTTATCGTCTCCGGGGCCGCCTGCGGTTGGCTGGGCCTCAGATAAACCTTCTCTATGGGTTTATTTGCCTTAGGGATTTTATCTTCTCCCTCAGTAATAGAGCCGTCTTTATGTTCAGCAACCAATGAAACTTTATGCAACGTAGAAGGGATGACCCGTCCCCTTAAAGCCAAAACTTTACTCGTCTCTTTTACCGCCTTTTCAAAATCACCGGTAAGTCTGGTCATTACCGTGATAAAAAGATTTCCGAAACTGTGGCCTGCCAGTTCCGAACCCTGTTCGAAACGAAACTGGAACAAATCGCGCATTAATGTTGAGGCATCCGCAAGAGCCACAAGGCAGTTACGTATATCGCCGGGCGGCAATATATCAAACTGCTGCCTGATCCTCCCCGATGAGCCGCCTTCATCGGCAACCGTGACTATCGCCGTAATATTGGAAGTATACTCTTTAAGCCCTGATAAAAGTACCGATAAACCAGTTCCACCGCCCACCGCAACAATCTTCGGCCCCTGGCCCAAGTATTTCCTTTGATATAGAATATCTACCAATTCCCTTTCTTTCGCTGACGGCATAAATGCGTTAATAAAAGAGCGCATCAGCCGCACAAACCCTAAAACCAGGATTATAATCCCTGAAACTATGACAATAACATCCAGCAATTGGATTATCCAGAAATTCTCCACCTGCAGGCGGCTTGAGCCGAAAACTATCAAGATAATGCCGAAGGCGCTAAAACCTACCCAGCGCTTTATGCCTATGCCAGGATAAAGCCACTTCCAGATATTTTTAATTTTTCCTATTTGGGCGCGCATCCCTCTTAGAACCTGTCGTCTTCCTGGGTAAGGACTTTGATAATAGTCTCGTCGTCTGCGCAAGCACGTAAACTGTCCCGGAAATACTTATCTTTAAAAAGACGTGAAATCCTCGCGAGCGCTTTTAAATGCGGCCCTGCGGAATCCTGAGGGGCTACAAGCAAAAAGAATATATAGACGGGTTCTCCGTCCAGAGAATCAAAATCCACGCCTTTTTTGGAGAGGCCAAAAGCCCCTACAAGATTAGCGATACATTCGGATTTTGCATGCGGTATAGCTATGCCCTGCCCGATGGCAGTAGAGCCCAGAGATTCCCTTTCCATCAGGGCTTCGGCGAGTTTAGCGCGATGCGCCTTTTCAATTTCGCCGGCATTTATGAGGGCATCAACCAGCTCTTTTATTACGTCTTCCTTCTTATTTGATTTGATGTCTGGAAGGATAGCTTTCCTGGAAAGAAAATCCATAATCTTCATAATATTTTCTCCTTGGTCTATTTTTATACTGGAGCGGGAGACGGGGTTCGAACCCGCGACATCAACCTTGGCAAGGTTGCGCTCTACCAACTGAGCCACTCCCGCGTCACTCACTATAGATTATTCAATAGTTGCAAGTAAACTATCAACGCGTATATATTTATCTGAAACTTATCTCGCCTGACTGCAATGTTCGTTCCCCAGGGGGGCTTCCTTCGACTTCGCTCAGGATGGTTCGAAGGATGGTGAGCAAAGTCGAACCACTGCCCCTATGGCGTCCCACTCTAAGCGGGACTGTTACCTCGAAAACGTGGGGGGAAACTTTCCCCCATATCCCCCTTTATGTTCTTAAAAGTGTTCTCGGCATTATTACCCGCATATCCTGCTTCGCAGGATAACTTTTAAAAACATGTCCTCACCGTAATTACTTCATGGGCGAAAGAGGATTTTCCCGCCCTTAAGTTTATACCGGAGGCGGAATCCCGCCTTCAATCTATATTCTCCAGGGCAGGAGAACCTTCCGCACATTATAGTGCGGACGGAGGGAATTGAACCCCCATGGGTTACCCCATATGGTCCTAAGCCATACGCGTCTGCCAGTTCCGCCACGTCCGCGTTTTTTTAGCGGATAGCGCATAGCAAATAGCGGTTAGGATAAAAAACATTTTTCTTATACGCTAAACGCTATACGCTAAACGCTAATTTTTTGAGCCTCCCGCGGCTCGAACGCGGCACACCCACCTTAAAAGGGTGGTGCTCTACCAGATGAGCTAGAGGCCCAAATCAACAACCAGCAACCAGTAAATTAGTAACTGGCAATTAAACAAAACCAAAGAACAGTATATAAAATTTATTTCAAAAATTACTAGTTACGAGTTACTAGCGTACTAGTTACTAAAATTCAAGCAATTCCTTATCTTTCGCTTTTAGCAATTCGTCTATTTTTGCGATATATTTATCGACGTGCTTCTGCAGTTCGTCAATGCTCGTAAATTTGTCATCCTCAGAAATGGTCTTATCTTTTTCCAGTTTTTCTAAAAGCTCTTTTGCGTCCCGCCTGACCGTCCGGAGGGATATCCTGCCCTCTTCGGCTATTTTATTTACAACTTTAGTAAGTTCCTGCCGCCTCTCCTTCGATAAGGCAGGTATAGAGAGCCTGATGATTTTGCCGTCGTTAAAAGGGTTAATGCCTAAATTAGACTTCAATATAGCCTTCTCGATCTCTGCTATGGCAGAGACATCCCAGGGCTGGATAACAATCATATGCACATCAGGCACTGATATGGAAGCAAGCTGTTTAATTAAAGTGGGCGTGCCGTAATAATCAACGTGCAGGCCTTCAACCAAAGCAGGGCTTGCCCTGCCGGTGCGTATTCCGGAAAATTCGCGGGTGACAAAATCAATCACTTTCTTCATCTTATCTTCGGCATTGTGTATAACTTCTTTCGTAGTCATCTCTTTTTCCTCCCCGCAAACCGGAAAAATTGCCTGCTTACTTAATAACCGTGCCTAACTTCTGACCCAGAACAATACGTTTTATATTGCCTACTTTGATAAGGTTAAACACTATGATAGGCAGCTTGTTATCCATACAGAGGCTAACTGCAGTCGCATCCATTACCTTAAGCCCTTTTTTCAGCACATCTATATATTTTAAAGTAGGGAACTTCCTGGCATCTTTTACCTTGAAGGGGTCGGCCGAATAAACTCCGTCCACCTTTGTGGCTTTTAATATGGCGTCGGCATTTATCTCCATTGCCCTTAAGGCTGCCGCGGTATCGGTAGTAAAATAAGGGTTACCTGTCCCGGCGACAAAAATAACCACGCGTCCTTTTTCCAGATGCCTTATCGCCCTCCTCCTGATATAGGGCTCAGCGATCCGTTGCATCTCAATGGCCGTCATTACCCGGGTAGAAACACCCATTTTTTCCAGTACATTCTGAAAGGCAAGCCCATTTATAACCGTGGCTAACATGCCCATATAATCGGCAACGCTCCTATCCATATCCAGGCCCTGCGAAGCAGTGTTTTCCTGGCCCCTGAAGATATTCCCTCCTCCAAGCACTAAGGCCACATCAACGTGCAAATCCCTTATTTCTTTTATCTGCCGGGAAATTGAAACCAAAACAGGCTGGTCAATACCGTGGTGTTTTTTGCCCTGAAGCGCTTCACCGCTTAATTTCAGGAGTATTCTTTTGAAAACCGGGCGGGATGCCTTCATCGAAGGTTATTCTCCGATCTTGTAACGAGCGTATCTGCGTATAACTATATTCTCTCCCATTTTACCCACAAGGCTGCCCAGATAATCCTTTATGGTGATCTTGGGGTCTTTAACAAAAGGCTGTTCGAGCAGGCAGTTATCTTTATAAAACTGCTCTTTATCTTTTTCCTGTTCAATAATATCCGCCGGGACATCTTCCTTCTTTATATACTGCGGGTTGCAGGCAGCTATCTGCATGCTCAAGTCTTTTGTAAACTGACAGAAATCAGGATTTTTGGCGACAAAATCCGTTTCGGTATCAACCTCCAGCAATACGCCGAGTTTATGGCCCATGTGTATGTAGGCCTCAATCCTGCCTTCTTTAGCTAACCTGCCTTCTTTTTTAGCGGCAATCTCTAAGCCACGTTTGCGCAGCAACTCTACTGCCTTTTCTATGTCTCCGGATGCATCCTGGAGGGCCTTCTTGCAGTCAGAAACACTGGCTGCGGTAATTCTTCTTAACTCCTTCAGCGAATCTAAAGATACTTTCATTTTATTGCCTTTCTTAAGCCTGCCTGCGGCAGGCAGGTCTTACTCTTTTTTAGGGGTCTTGCTTCCTGGGCGTGGTCTCCGTACAGGCTTAGCTCCTTTTCTCTCAGGTTCAGTTGTCTCAACTATCTCGGCAATTTCCTTTATTTTAACCTCTTCTTCGGGCTGAACCTCCCGGGATTCCTCTGGTTTTTCTTCCTTTATACTGACGCCTGCCTGTGACAGGTAAGAAAGGAACCTCCTCCTTCCTTCAATTACGGCATCGGCAATGACGCTGGTAACCATACGGATGGATTTGCTGGCATCGTCATTGGCCGGAATAGGATAGGTTATAAGGTCGGGGTCAGAATTAGTATCAAGCAGGCCTACAATAGGTATGGACAGCTTGGTTGCCTCTCTGACTATCGTCTCTTCTTTCTTGGTATCAACCACAAACAGGGCGCTTGGCATACGCTCCATCTGGGCAATGCCGGAAAAATTCTTTTTCAATTTTGCCAATTCCTTCTCAAGCAACGCTACTTCTTTCTTGGTCAATTTGGCAAAGGTGCCGTCTTCTTTCATTTTTTCGATTTCTTTCAGGCGGTTTATCCTCTTCTTTATGGTAGCAAAGTTTGTGAGGAGCCCTCCGGGCCAACGTTCAGTCACATAGTACATGCCGCAACGTATGGCTTCCTGTTGCACAATTTCCTGCGCCTGCTTCTTTGTCCCGGCAAAAAGCACTATTTCGCCCTTCGACGTTATATCCAATAAAAAATCCCTGGCCTTATTTATGCATTCCTCGGTCTTTTCCAGGTCAATAATGTATATGCCGCTCCTCTGGCCAAAGATGAATTTCTTCATTTTCGGGTTCCAGCGCGAAGTCTTATGCCCGAAATGCACCCCTGCTTCCAAAAGTTGTTTAATTAATTCTGAAGGCAAATTTGTATCCTCCTTTAACTTTGTTAATAAACTGCAGCTTTACCTTAAAGCTAACCGCGAAATTCCCGCTTAGCTTCTACGCACTTAAAATAGGTAATATAGCATAATTTTATAATTATGCAACTATTTTTAAGCCTTTTTGCCTAATAATTCGATTATTTTATCCAATTTTTTAACTACAAGCATGGTAAAAATTACAATCCACACCGTAAGCGCAAAAGATATCAAACTGTTTAAAAAACCTGTTCCGCAGACCATATCTCCTCCTTTTTGAGCACCTTATGTTTTTATTTAGCGAAACTCCGCCAAGGACGGAGCCAAAACAGCATAATCAGGTTATGGTATCACAAAATACCCCCGCCAACAATAAATTTTCTTAAATAAAAGTTTTATCCCACCTGCGGTGTGATTTCGCCAAATAAAAACTTAAGGTTCTCATTTTAAGACAGCTTTAGGGCAGATTTGGTTGTAGGCGCAATACGCGCAGGCCATATAAGCCGGAGTAGCTTCAAAATTGTGCTTGCGGATGCCGCTTGACGCATCTTTAATGTTTTCCTTTATTTTTCCCAGGTTTTCCTCTATTACTTCATGTTTCCCGATAAGCCCGGATTCCAAAAAATACAGCTCAACCCGCTTAGGCAAAACCCCGAATATATGCTTATAGGCAAAGGCGTAGAGCGCAAGCTGCATACTCTCTTTTGCGCGTTTATCCGCGTCTTTCTGTTTGGTAATTTCGGATGTCTTAAAGTCTATAATTACCGCTCTATCGCCATCGTTATCCACGCGGTCAAAACGGCCGCTTATTTTGTTATTTTCGTAAATAAAAGAGAAGTCTTTTTCGATAAATAAAGGTTTACTCTCCTGTTTCTCTTCCGCCTTAAAAAATCTCGCCAATGCGTCTTTACCGATACGGAAACGCTCTTCCTGATGTTTTTCGTCCAGGAACCCTTCGGGCTGAAAACTCGCCTCAAACGCCCTTAATAAATCCCCTAATTCCATCCTCTTGCCCGCCATTTTAAACTGGAAATATTTGGTTACGGCATCATGCATGGCCCGTCCATAAATAACCGTATGGTGCTCCATTATGGGAACGCGTAATATATGCACGTATTTATACTTCAAGGGGCAGGTAAGGTAATCATCGAGCTGATAGTAACTTAAAGGCAAAATCTTATCTTCGGGGATAACTCCGGGGGTTACTTTTTCGGATTCTGCCTTGGGCATGAAGCGTTCAATCTTTTCCAGGGGAGTAGTTTTTTTCTTTTCCCGGGTCTTTGCCTCTTCCCCCAGCGACTCAAGCACAAATTTGCTGATGCGCCTTACGCGCCTGCCGCCATAATCGCTGGCGGAAGCCAGATACAACTCTTCTTTAGCCCGGGTC
>SBBM01000016.1 GCA_005239725.1 Planctomycetales bacterium
AAGATAATTTTGAGGCACTCGCGGAGTTTCGCTGGATAAAAGTATGAGGTGCTCAATGCGAGTTTTACTTACCGGAGGCGCCGGGTTTATCGGAAGCTGTCTGCTTTGGAAACTTAATTCTGAAGGGATAAAGGATGTTATAATCGTGGACAGTCTGGGCACTTCGGACAAATGGCAGAATCTTACCGGTAAAGAATTTGAAGATTATCTGGAGAAAGAGGATTTTCTCGATTACCTGGAAAGCGATAAACTAAAAGGCGCATTAGACCTTATTGTGCATTTTGGGGCATGCACTTCTACGACCGAAAAGGATGCCTCCTACCTTATAGAAAATAATTATCTTTATTCCAAACGGCTTGCGAAATGGGCATTAACGCATAAAGTCCCTTTCATCTATGCCTCTTCAGCGGCAACCTACGGCGACGGAAAACTCGGATATAGTGATAGCGATGAGAACAGCCTGAAATTGAGGCCTCTTAATATGTACGGCTATTCCAAACAGCTCTTTGATTTATGGCTGATAAGAAATAAACTTTCAAACAAAGTTACGGGATTCAAGTTTTTTAATGTCTTTGGCCCGAATGAATATCATAAAGGCGACATGAAGAGCGTAATCGCCAAGAATTTTGATAATGTAGCCGGGGGAGAAAGGATGCAGCTTTTTAAGTCTTACAAAAAGGATTATCCCGACGGAGGGCAAAAGAGGGATTTTGTTTATATTAAAGACGCCGTAGAAGTTGTATATTATTTTATCACGCACTTAAATAAAAAAGGGATATTTAATTTAGGGACAGGCGAAGCCCGCACCTGGAACGACCTCGCCGCGGCGTTATTTCGCGCAGTAAACAGAAAAGCCGAGATAGAATATATTGAAATGCCGGAAGCAATAAGAGAAAAATATCAATATTATACCCAGGCGGATTTAACCAAGTTGCGCGAAGCAGGCTGCAGGCATAACTTCTTCTCCCTTGAAGAGGCAATAAAGGATTACGTGCCCTACCTTAAAAATCATGCCTATTTATGATACATTCGTCCGGCCATTGGCGGAACTCAGTATCAATCGTGAGCAATGAACCTAAAGCATCAAGCGACTGATTTTCCAGGAGAAAGGTATTATAAGCCTTCCGGTTATTTCCGGCATTTGACAGGTGGCATGAAAGTTTCTAAAGTCGGCATAGACGCAGGGTTTTCCTGCCCAAACCGCGACGGAAAGATTTCGCCTGACGGCTGTATTTATTGTGATAACCGCGGGTTTAGCCTTAACGCAAGGAAGCCGCAAATTCCTCTTGATGCGCAAATCAGGGAGGGCCTCCGGTCGTTAAAAGAGAAAACCGGGGCAGAGAAATTTATTATTTATTTTCAGGCCTATACTAATACTTACGCTCCGGTAAATGTCTTAAAAGAGAAATACGATGCGATAAAGAAATTCGAAGATGTCATCGGCATTTCTATCGCAACCCGCCCTGATTGCGTAAATGAAGAAATCCTGGATTTGATTGATTCTTACGGAAAAGATTATGAAGTCTGGATTGAATACGGCCTGCAGTCAATACATGATAAAACCCTGGAGTTTATAAACCGCAGGCATACTTATAAAGATTTCCTGAAGGCTATAGAGTTAACCCGTAAAAGAAAGAATATCAAGATATGCGCGCATGTGATTATAGGCTTACCTTCGGAAACAAAGGCAATGATTTACGAAACAGCCAAGGCCCTCGGCGGTCTGAAAGTTGATGGGGTTAAAATTCATCCTCTGCACGTAATGAAAGATACAAAACTGGAAGCATTATTTAATCAGGGTTTGTATGTGCCGCCAGGACTGGATGAATATGTGGATTTGGCGGTTGGTTTCCTGGAATATTTATGCCCGGATACGGTCATACAGAGGATAAGCGCTGATTGCCCCAGAGACCTGCTGGCTGCTCCGGAATGGATTTTAGATAAAAACAGAGTTCTGGCGAAAATAGAAGAAAAATTAGTTAAAGAAAATAGATTTCAGGGAAGGTTATTTAGCCCCGCCTGCGGCGGGATTTCGCTGGCTAAAAGATTATTGTGCTCAAGGAGGAAACCAGATGCCTGCAGTTAAATTAAACATAAAACTTCTGGAAGTGACTAAGGATGCGGTAAGATTAATCTATGCGGCCTGCCGGCAGTGTTATTCGGAGAAATTCGCCGGGGACATCTTTGCCGAAGATGCCAAGGACCCTAAAAAGCAGGAAGAATTTATTGCCAAAGTGGCTGCCTCAGGCCACGAAAGCCCGCTTGAGCACGCCAAGTTTACCTTTGCCGTAGAGGGGGTATCGCGCGCCCTCACCCACCAGTTGGTCAGACACAGGATTGCTTCGTTTTCCCAGATGAGCCAACGTTATGTCGCGGCAAAAAATTTCAATTATATAGTTCCTCCCTTGATAGAGGAAGATAGCGACGTTAAGGATGAATTCGTCAGGATTATGGATTATATCCATGGAAACTATAATGAACTTCTTAAAAAATTCGAAGAAAAAGGCAAAAAAGGAGAAGCCGTAAACCAGGATGTCAGGTTTATCTTGCCCCAGGCAGCCGAGACCAAGATTGTGTTCACCATGAATTGCCGGGAGTTGCTGCATTTTTTTGCGGACAGATGCTGCGCCCGGGCGCAGTGGGAAATAAGGGCTCTGGCAAAAGAGATGCTTAAAATCTGCAAGAAAGAGATACCCGCGGTATTCGCAAGCGCCGGGGAGAAATGCATAAAGTTAGGTTATTGCCCGGAGGGAGAAAAGTTTACCTGCGGAAAATATCCTTTAAAAGAAGCGGTTCTCAAGGGGAAATGAAAGACGGCATACTCGTGGTTAACAAGCCTAAAGAAATGACTTCGCACGACGTGGTGGCGTTTGCGCGCCGGAAATTAAAAATCCGCAAAGTCGGTCACGCCGGCGCGCTGGATCCCATGGCAACCGGGGTGTTGATATTACTCATAGGAAAATGCACTAAATTCTTTAACCATTTTCTTGTGCTGGATAAGGAATATGTTGCTACCTTGACTATGGGCGCAAGGACAACAAGCGGGGATGCCCAGGGTGAGATTGTTGAGCAAAAAGAATTCAGGCACATAAGCATAGAAGCGGCGGAAAAGGTTTTTTCTTCGTATTTGGGGGAGAAGATGCAGGTTCCGCCTATGGTTTCTGCGGTAAAGCACAAAGGCATAAGGCTTTACGCTCTTGCCAGAAAAGGCGCTGAGGTATCCCGCACGCCGCGTAAAGTAATAATCAAAGAGTTTCGTATTTTAAAGTTTGAGCTGCCGGATATTCAATTTTATCTCAGGTGTTCCCGCGGTACTTATGTGCGCCAGCTGGCCGAAGATGTAGCATGCGACCTGGGTTCCTGCGGTCACCTTACCCAGATTGAGCGCCTGAGCATAGGCGAATTTAACCTTAAAAACGCCCTTTTGCTTTCGCAGATAGAAGACAACAAAATCCTGCCTTACCCGCCCCGATTTTAGCGTCCGATTTTACTTGCCTGTTTGGAAATTCTACTATATAATTATAACTCTATGGAAATAAATGAAATTATCGAACAAAGACGGCAAAAATTAGAGTCGCTTAAGGCTAAAGGCATAGCGGTTTACCCGAGTTCTGTGCCTGTCCATATAGGTATAGGCGAAGCCTTGTCAGATTTTGAAGAAGGCAAAAAGGTGAGCCTTTGCGGCCGGCTTATGGCTAAGCGTCTGCACGGTAAGGTGGTCTTTGCGGACTTGCGCGATTCAACCGGAAAAATCCAGCTTTATGCAAAATCCGACCTTATCGTCCCGGAACAATTTGCGACCCTAAAAGATATAGATATTGCCGATATTTTGAACGTGAAGGGCGAACTTTTTAAGACCCGCACCGGTGAATTTACGGTTAAAGTAGAGGAATTTACGGTTCTTTCAAAGGCTCTAAGACCCTTACCTGAAAAATGGCATGGTTTAAAAGACGTGGAGGCGCGCTTCCGCCAACGTTACCTGGATTTAATATCCAACGAAGAAGTAAAAAAGATATTTCTAATGCGTTCGAAAATCACCAAGGCAATAAGGGATTTTCTGGATTCGCGGGGCTTCCTGGAAGTAGAGACCCCCATGATGCATTGCATACCTGGCGGTGCCGCAGGCAGGCCATTTAAAACCCGTCACAATGTGTATGATATGGAATTATACTTAAGGATTGCCCCGGAATTATATCTGAAGCGGCTTTTAGTCGGCGGTTTGGATAAGGTTTATGAGATGAACCGCAATTTCCGCAATGAAGGGGTATCCACCAGGCATAATCCGGAATTTACCATGCTTGAGGTGTATTCCGCTTACGCAAACTATGAAGATATGATGCGCCTGTGCGAAGATATGGTGGTTGCCGTAGCTAAAGAAGTCCTTGGCAAGGTGGTATTTGATTATCAGGGCAGAAGAATAGACTTGAGCACCCCCTGGGCCAGGCGGTCTTTTGCCGGAATGATAAAGGAGCAATTTGGCATTGAACCATCGGACGATGCCGGTGCCATGCTTGAGAAACTGCAGGAAAAAGGGTTCGCCAGAGATAAACAGGAACTTTCGCGTTCGCAGATTAATAAGATAATCGAAGAGGCCCTGGAGCAGGATAGAATATTAAACCCTGTTTTTGTTACCGATTATTTTGCCAGCCTCTGCCCATTGGCAAAAAATAGGAAAGATAATCCTTTGATTTCCGAGAGGTTTGAGGTTTATGTTGCGGGCCTTGAGATTGGCAATGCCTATTCGGAGTTAAACGACCCTGTTGAGCAGAAGGCGCGTTTTGAAGATGAAGTTAAAGAGGTTGCCGCCGAAGAGAAAAAATCCGTAGATGAAGATTATATTTTGGCCCTCGAGCACGGCATGCCTCCTGCCGGAGGTTTAGGCATAGGCATAGACAGACTGGTTATGCTCTTAACGGACCAGCCTTCGATAAGGGATGTGATTTTGTTTCCGTTGCTGAGGCTGGAAAGTTAGGGATGGCCTCTTATAGGAGTTTTTTTAGGGGGCAGGCCTCTTTGGTCTCTTCGCAGTAGGCAAGACGAGGTCTGTCCCCGCTTAGCCGGACAAGACGGGATCTGTCCCCGGAGAAACGGGGACAGTCCCTTCTTAAAATTATGAAAACCGAACTTTTTATAAGCTGGCGCTATTTAATGACAAAGAGGAAAGAGAAGTTTATTTCTCTTATCAGTATCATTTCCATTTTAGGGGTGGCTATCGGAGTTATGGCGCTAATAGTAGTGATTGCGGTAATGACCGGGTTTGACCGCGACCTGCGCGATAAAATCGTGGGTAATTATTCGCATATTACCGTCTCAAGTTATAACGGCATGGATAACGTCGAATATGCAAGCCTGGTAAAAAAGATATCCGCAAACCCCCATGTCAGGGCGGAAAGTCCGTATGTCCAGGGACAGGTATTGATTAAGGAGGGGGATAAATTCCTGGCTGTTCTTTTGAAAGGGATAGAGCCTGAGAAAGAAGTGCGGGTCAGTAATATAGAAAAATATCTTGTCAAAGGCAACATCAAAGCCCTGGATTCGGATAATACTGTAATTATCGGAAAGGAACTTGCCGCGTTCCTGGGGCTGCATTTAGGTTCTAATTTAATCGCATATTCGCCTTTGGGTAAGGAGTATAAATTAAAAATAGCGGGTATTTTTTCCTCCGGTATGTACGACTATGATTTAAACCTGACTTTTGTAAATTTAAAAACCGGGCAGGAGATGCTTGGTCTGGGGGATAAAATTAGCTTTATCGCTGTAAAACTGGATAACATTTATACGGCGGAAAAAGTAAAAAGGGAGATTGCCCGGATTTTGAGCTTTGATTACGGGCTTAAAACCTGGATGGAGGCGAATGCCAATTTCTTCGCCGCTTTAAAACTGGAAAAGCTCACCATGTTCATTATCCTGACACTTATAATTCTGGTTGCTTCGTTTAATATCGTAAGCACCTTGATTGTCATGGTTGTAGAGAAGACCAAGGATATCGGGATATTGAAGGCAATGGGCATGGCCTCCGGGAATATAAAGAAGGTTTTTACTTATCAAGGTTTGATTATCGGGGGTTGGGGTGTCTTTTTGGGCACATTCGGCGGCGTTACTCTTTGCGCGCTGCTTAAAAAATACCAGTTTATAAAACTACCCCAGGACATATATTACATTGATAGGTTGCCGGTTTATATAGAAATATGGCCGGATATCTTTTTAATCGTTCTGGCGGCTATGGTGATTACCCTGGTTTCGACCATTTATCCTGCGCGCAAGGCTGCTCAATTAAAGCCGATTGAGGCTTTGCGGTACGAATAATGTTAGAAGCCAGGGGCATACACAAGGTTTACGATAATGGCAAAAAAGAACTCAAGGTATTAAAAGGGATAGATTTAAACGTAAAGGAGGGTAGTTTTATATCTATCATTGGGCCATCTGGCGCGGGAAAATCAACGCTCCTGCATATATTAGGCGGCCTGGATAACCCGACTAAGGGAAGTGTAATTTTTAAGGAAGAAGACATTTATGCGCTTTCCGATAACGCCCTTTCGAAAATAAGGAATGAAAAAATCGGGTTTGTATTCCAGTTTTACCATCTGCTTTCGGAATTTACGGTACTGGAGAATGTCATTATGCCGGCATTGATCGGCTTGGGCAGAAGGAGCAGGGATAGTCAAGCGCAGGAAAGGGCAATGGATCTTCTTGAAAAAGTAGCCCTGGAAGAGAGGATGGCGTATTTCCCTGCCCAGCTTTCTGGAGGAGAGCAGCAGAGAGTTGCGATTGCCCGCGCCTTAATAAATAATCCCGAAATACTCTTTTGCGACGAGCCTACGGGCAACCTGGATTCGGCTACCGGCAACGAAATATTTTCTTTAATCAGGAAGATAAGCAGCGAAAGCAAAATGAGCGTAGTTTTAGTAACGCATAACCTGGAATTGGCAAAATTATCAGATAAGGTATATCATTTGCAGGACGGAGTCTTAATTAATTAACCCGTTCCGATGCGGGTTTGGAATAAGGGGGCTTAAAATGAAAATTTATATCAACGGAAAATTTTATGACAGGAATGCGGCTCGCATTTCCGTGTTTGACCATGGCCTTTTATACGGGGACGGGGTGTTTGAAGGCATACGGGCTTATAAACGTTTAGTCTTTAAATTAGAAGAGCATATTGACAGACTTTTTGAATCCGCGCATACCATAATGCTTAATATCCCTTTGACAAAAGAGCAGGTTATAAAAGCCGTAATCCAGACTTTGAAAATGAATAAACTGGATGATGCCTATATCCGGCTTGTGGTTACCCGTGGCGAGGGAGACCTGGGCCTAGACCCCAGGAAATGCCTGGGGCATGCTACGGTAATTATCATTGCCGATAAGATTAAATTATATCCGGAGGAATTCTATAAAAATGGATTAGCGATTATTACCGTGCCCACAGTGCGGAATCTGCCTGAGGCATTAAACCCGCAGATAAAGTCTTTAAATTACCTGAATAACATCCTTGCCAAGATTGAGGCCATAAACGCCGGCTGCGATGAGGCGATAATGCTTGATTCGTTAGGGTATGTCGCCGAGTGCACCGGGGATAATATTTTTATCGTCAAAAATGACCACCTTTTTACCCCTCCGCAGTGCATGGGTACGTTAAGGGGGATTACGCGCGATACGGTCATGGAGATCGCCGGAAAATCAAAGATTCCCGTGCATGAGCATGTGATTACGCGTCACGAAGTCTATAATTCCGACGAGTGTTTCCTGACGGGCACAGCCGCTGAAATTATCCCGGTGGTAAAAGTTGACGGTCGCATTATCGGCAGAGGAAAACCGGGTAAACTCACTCTTGATTTGATGAAGAAATTTAAAGTCGCTACTAAAAAGGAAGGAGTCAGGTATTAAAATGCTTTGTGATATCTGCGGTAAAAATCCGGCCACAGTCCATCTCACGGAAATTATTGACGACCAGATGAATGAACTCCATCTTTGCGAGGAGTGCGCCAGGCAAAAGAGCGTGCAGATGGAAAGTCAATTCGGGTTAAGCGACCTTCTTGCAGGCATGGCGGAGTTTGAAAAGCCGGCAACCGAAGATAGAGAAGCTGCCGCTACAAAATGCCCCGATTGCGGCCTGGCTTATAGGGATTTTAAAAAAATAGGCAGGCTCGGCTGCGGCGAATGTTATACTACCTTTAAAAAGTATCTCGGACCGTTGCTGAAGAGGATTCATGGCTCAAGTCGCCATCAGGGAAAAACCCCGGTTAAAGCAGCTAAGGGGTTAAAGGAAGAAATAAATATGATACAGGATTTACGCGCTAAATTACAGAAGGCTATCGAGGCGGAAGAATTTGAAGAGGCGGCCCGCCTGCGCGACCAGATAAAGGCGGTTCAGGAAAAACAACAGAAAAGCAGCAAGGAAGAACCGACAAGGTAATTAAAAAAAAGATGTCCCCCCTGGGAACGTCCATGATATTATGCAGCTAAATGATTTCTTAAAACATACCAGCGAATGGCTCAAGGGCACAGGCCCGAATTCGGATATTGTTATTTCCAGCCGTATCCGCCTGGCCAGGAATCTGGATAAGGTCCCTTTTCCGCATTGGGCGAACAAAAAACAATCCAAGCAAGTTCTGGATCAAATCGAACAGGCGGTCGCAAATATTGATTTCTTAAAGACGGCAACGGTTTTCAGGCTCGCCGATATTGGCAATATTGACAAACAATTTTTGATTGAAAGGCATCTTATGTCTTATGAGCATGCCCAGAAAACGGATTCCAAGGCGGTAATAATTGATAGCGAGGAAATAATCTCCATAATGGTCAATGAAGAGGACCATATCCGGGCCCAGGTCATGCAGTCGGGCTTTAACCTTTTTGAGGCCTGGAATATCATTAACAGGATAGACGACTGTTTAGCTAAAGAATTGGCGTTTGCCTTTCTTCCGGAGTGGGGTTATCTTACCTGTTGCCCGACAAATACGGGCACGGGCATGCGCGGCTCGGTAATGCTGCATCTGCCGGCCCTGGTGATGACCCGCCAGATTAACAATGTTCTGGCAGCTATCGCCAAGTTGAGTTTTACCACGCGCGGCCTTTACGGCGAAGGCACCCAGGCGCAGGGAAATTTTTTCCAGATTTCCAACCAGGTTGCTTTGGGGCACAGCGAAGAAGAAGTCATAGAGAATATTAACGGCCTTATCAGGCAGATTATCGAACAGGAGAACCAGGCAAGGTCAGCGCTTCTTTCGCAAAACCGGGCGATGCTGGAAGATAAAGTCAAGCGCAGTTTCGGCATACTGAGAAGCGCGTATATCATTTCCAGCCAGGAAACAATAGAGTTATTGTCTCTGGTCAGGCTGGGATGCGACCTGGATATGATTAGGGATATTGACCGCAGGGTAGTCAATGAGCTGTTTATCGTTACTCAGCCTGCGCATTTGCAGAAGATAGAAGGGAAAAAACTCTCCCCGCAGGAAAGAGACATGAAAAGGGCGGAGTTAATCCGTGAGAGGTTAAACAAATAAAAATCATAATGGAGGAGTAAGATGTTCAATCGTTTCACCGAAAGGGCAAGGAAGGTAATTATTTTAGCCAAGGAGGAGGCCAGGCGTTTTAACCACGATTACATCGGCACCGAGCATATACTTCTCGGCTTGATCCGGGAGGGGGAAGGGGTTGCTGCGACAGTGCTGGAAAAAATGGGCGTATCGCTTGAGAATATCCGCCTGGAAATAGAAAAGTTAGTCCAGGCAGGCCCGACCACGCAGATTATCGGGGATATTCCGTTTACCCCCCGGGCAAAAAAGGCATTGGAATTAGCCGCGGAAGAAGCGCGCTCTTTGGGGCATAATTATATCGGTACCGAACATCTTTTGCTCGGGCTTTTGCGCGAAGAAGAGGGTGTCGCCTCGCAGGTTTTATTAAACTCGGGGCTGGATTTAAATACTGTAAGGAATAAAGTAATGGAAGTCTTGGGCTCGGCATTGCCCGGGTTCGGTGCCCAGGCAGGCGTAAAGACAAAGACCCCTGCGCTTGATGCCTTTGGCAGGGACCTGACCCAGCTTGCCAAAGAAAATAAGCTTGACCCGGTAATCGGCAGGCACAAGGAAATTGAGCGGGTTATCCAGATATTGAGCCGGCGCACAAAGAATAACCCTGTGCTTTTAGGCGAGGCAGGGGTGGGAAAGACTGCTATTGTTGAAGGGCTTGCCCAGTCAGTTATCGCCGGAAACATCCCTGAGGTATTAAGGCATAAGCGTATCATTGTTCTGGATTTGGCTTTGATGGTGGCCGGGACAAAATACCGCGGTCAGTTCGAGGAGAGGATTAAGGCGGTAATGGAGGAGATAAAGCGCTCCCAGGACGTCATTATTTTTATCGATGAACTGCACACATTGGTAGGGGCAGGGGCTGCCGAAGGGGCGATTGACGCATCAAATATTTTAAAGCCGGCATTATCCCGCGGCGAGATGCAGTGCATCGGCGCAACTACCATGGATGAATACAGGAAATATATTGAAAAAGATGCGGCGCTTGAACGCAGATTCCAGACCATTATTGTTGAGCCGCCGTCAGTTGAAGAGACTATTGAGATATTAAAAGGTCTGCGCGAGAAATACGAGGCGCACCACCGGATTGTATTTAAAGATGAGGCGCTTGAGGCAGCGGCAAAACTATCCGACAGGTATATTTCGGGAAGGTTCCTTCCTGATAAGGCCATTGACCTTATTGACGAGACAGGTTCGCGGGCAAGGCTAAATGCCCTGGTTGTCCCGCCGCAGATAAAGGAACTGGAAGTCAAAGTAGAATCGTTAAAGAAAGAGAAGGAAGCATACATAAAGAGCCAGGATTTTGAAAAGGCTGCAGGATTGAGGGACCAGGAGAGGATTGCCCGCCAGGAGCTGGAGCAGCTGAACCGTGATTGGTCCGAGACTAAAGATAAAATGCGGCCCGAAGTTACGGCTGAAGATATCGCTAAAATCGTTGCCCAGTGGACAGGCATACCATTGTTCAGGCTTGAGGAAAAAGACAGCGAGAAGTTATTAAAAATTGAAGACCAGATACATAAGCGCATTATCGGACAGGATGAGGCTTTAAGCGTAATTGCCCACGCATTAAGAAGGTCGCGCGCGGGAATTAAAGACCCTAAGAGGCCGATAGGTTCTTTTATATTTCTAGGCCCTACCGGAGTGGGTAAGACTTTACTCAGCCGGGCGTTGGCAGAATTTATGTTCGGTGATGAAGATGCGCTTATACAGCTGGATATGTCGGAATATATGGAAAAATTCAATGTTTCACGTTTAATCGGCGCTCCTCCGGGATACGTCGGTTACGAGGAAGGCGGCCAGCTTACCGAAAGGGTGAGGCGCAGGCCATATTCGGTAATACTCCTGGATGAAATCGAAAAGGCGCACCCGGATATATTTAACCTACTTTTACAGGTGTTTGAAGAGGGCAGGCTCACCGACAGTTTCGGCAGAAAGGTGGATTTCCGCAATACCATAATTATTATGACTTCTAATGTTGGCGCGGAGATGATACGCAAGGCCGGCTCAATCGGCTTTAAGAGCCAGAAAGAAGAAGTTACATATCAGGAGATGAAGAATAAACTGCTTGAAGAGGTAAAGTGCACATTTAAGCCGGAGTTTTTAAACCGCATAGACGAGATCATAGTCTTTCGGCCTTTGATTAAGGATGACCTGGAGCAGATTGTTGATATTGAAATAGGGCATTTGACGGAGAGGCTTAAGGAGCAGAAAATTTCCCTTGAAGTCACGAAAGAGGCAAAAGATTTTCTTATAGAAAAAGGTTTTGACCCGGTATTCGGGGCGAGGCCGCTTAAAAGGACTATACAGAGATTTTTGGAAGATCCCCTGGCGTCAGAAATAATTTCCAAAAAATTTGCAGAAGGGGCGAAGGTCAGGGTATTCCGTAAGAATCAGGAACTTATTTTTGAGCTATGCTGACGTCCATACTTAACATATTTATTAACCTCGGCAGAAGAATATTGGCCTACGTGTATTTTATGGGAGGGTTGAGTAATTTAGCGGTCCAGACCCTCTTTTGGGTATTTATCCCGCCTTTCAAAAAGAATAGAATTCTTGAGCAGGCTAAGAAAGCCGGGATTGACAGTTTTCCCATTGTATCGCTGGTGGCCTTTTTTATCGGCGTAATTATGGCCCTGCAGACTGCCTATCAATTGCAGCGTCTGGGTTCCGAGATGTACATTGCCAGTATTGTTGCCCTCTCCCTGGTGCGGGAATTAGGCCCGGTGATTACCGCGCTTGTAGTTGCCGGCAGGTTCGGGGCAGCGGTTGCCGCAGAACTTGGCTCAATGCAGGTAACCGAACAAATAGACGCGCTTGAAACACTGGCGACAAATCCCGTAAAATATCTGGTGGTACCGCGGCTTTTGGCTTTGAGCCTGATGATGCCGGTATTAACATTGTATGCGGATATAATCGGGATACTCGGAGGATGGCTTATATGCGTCCAGAAATTAGGCATATCCTCAAGTATGTATTTGCATATAACTTTTGACGCCCTTTTATATAAGGATTTATTTACCGGGTTAGCCAAAACCGTATTCTTCGGGATGATTATTGCCTTTGTGAGCTGTTACGAGGGTTTTAACGTAGAAGGCGGGGCAGAGGGCGTAGGCAAGGCGACAACGCGCGCCGTAGTCACAAGCTTCATCATGATTATTGCGGCGGACTGTTTCTTTACCGCCTTATTCTATTTTATTTTACCCTAATGATAGAAATAAAAGAGCTCTCAAAGTCATTTAATTCACATAAAGTCCTGGATGGCCTGAATTTTGAGATAGATAAAGGGACAACCTGCGTAATCATCGGCCGCTCCGGATGCGGAAAGAGCGTTTTATTAAAACATATAGTCGGCATAATGAGGCCGGAGGCAGGCCAGGTTTTTATCGACGGCAAGGAAGTCAATAAATTAAGAGATAAGGAGCTGGACCTGCTCAGGATGAAGATCGGGATGGTTTTTCAGGGCGGGGCGCTCTTTGATTCCATGTGCGTAGGCGAAAACGTGGGGTTCGGGCTTATTGAGCACAAGCGCCTTAAAAAAAGAGAGGTGTTCGAACGGGTTGAGGAGTCCCTCTCCCTGGTAGGTTTAGGCGGTATTGAACACCTTATGCCTGCGGAACTGAGCGGAGGGATGAAGAAGCGCGTGGCCCTGGCAAGGGCAATATGCATAAAACCGGATATCATACTTTACGATGAGCCTACGACCGGCGTTGACCCGATTACCGCCGACAGCATAAATGAACTTATAAAACGCCTGCACGACCAATTGAAGGTTACCTCGATAGTCGTGACGCATGATATGAAGAGCGCTTATAAGATTGCAGACAAGATAGCTATGCTTTATCAGGGTAAAATTATCGCAGAAGGCACCCCTGAGGAGATTCAGAATACAGAGCACCCCGTGGTGCACCAGTTTATTAACGGCCTTGCAAAAGGCCCGATAACAGAAACATTAGGCTAATTTAAAGAGCGATGTAGAGATATAGACATAGAGGTACAGGTAAGGGCAAAGAAAATTTTTTCTCTACCTATACCCACACACTATACGGAGGAAATAAAATGATATTCGGAAAAAGCAGGTTGGAGTTAAAGGTGGGGATTTTTGTTTTTATCGCTCTTGTGATTCTGGCGACGTTTGTTTTGCTTATCGGCAACATCAAGACCTGGGCCTCCGGATATAAAGTTAATTTTGTATTTAATTTTATAAATGGGGTAAAGGTGGGGGCTCCGGTAAGGTTAGCGGGCATGGACGTGGGCGAAGTAAAAAATATAAACCTTATTTATCTGCCGGAAGAAAACAGGATGAAGGTAAACGTTGTAGGGTGGCTGAGAAAAGAAGCAATAATCCCCGAGGATTCTTCGGTGTGGGTCAATACCCTGGGCCTTTTGGGCGAAAAGTATATCGAAGTGATGCCGGGCAAAAATTATAGCCGCTGCCTGCAGGAAAATGAGAGCCTGGTGGGTAATGACCCTATCGCCATGCATGAAGTAGCGGCTTTGCTTAAGAATATTACAGATGACCTGGATCAGACTATTGTAAAGATAAAGAATGCCGAGGGTACGGTGGGAAAATTCATTTCCGATGATACCATACATGCGGAATTGGTGGAGTTGATAAAGACCACGAAAGAGCTGGTTGCGGATATAAAGGCCCATCCCTGGAAATTGTTCCGCAAGACCAAAGAAAAACCGGTCAAAAAATAGCAATGAAAACCAAAACAGTGTTCAGTTGCTCAATCTGCGGGTACCAATCGCCTAAATGGCTGGGCAGGTGCCCTGACTGCAACAGCTGGAATTCCTTTACGGAAGAGGATTATATTTCCGATAGCGCGAAGATTAAAGAGAGAACCGCTTTGTATAAAGACGGCCCGGTATTGTTAAATGACGTGGAGGTCGCTGAAACCTCCCGTGTTAAAACAGGAATATCCGAACTGGACAGGGTTTTGGGCGGCGGCATAGTTGCCGGCTCAGTAATTTTGATAGGTGGAGACCCTGGTATAGGCAAATCCACAATTTCATTGCAGATTTCTAACCAATTAGCTAAACAGGGCAAGGTTGTCCTTTACGTAAGCGGTGAGGAGTCGGTAGCCCAGACAAAATTACGGGCAAAGCGCCTTGAGCGTGCTTCCGGCGAAGGCCTTTACATCGTCAATCAGACGGATATGTCGCTTATTCTCGAGTATATAAATAAGATTAAGCCGGAACTGGTGATAATTGATTCCATACAGGTAATGTTTGATTCGGCAATCAGCTCTTCCGCAGGGAGCGTAAGCCAGGTAAGGGAGTGCACCGGCATGCTTACCCAGCTGGCAAAGACTACTCAGACCCCGGTATTTATAATCGGGCATGTAACCAAAGAAGGAAGTATTGCCGGGCCAAAGGTCCTTGAGCATATCGTTGATACGGTATTATATTTTGAAGGGGACAGGTTCTCCATGTACAGGATACTCAGGGCGGTAAAAAACAGGTTCGGCTCAACCAATGAAATTGGCGTATTCGAGATGGGCGGCTCCGGCTTAAAAGAAGTGGCTAACCCCTCGGAAATATTCCTCTCAGAGAGGCCGAAAGATGTTTCCGGCTCTGCGGTTGTTTCAGTATTTGAAGGGACGCGGCCTCTTTTAGTAGAGATACAGGCGCTGGTAAGTAAAACAAGTTTCGGCTATGCGCAGCGCCGCGCCCAGGGGTTTGATTATAACCGCCTGAGCTTACTGGTTGCGGTTTTAGAGCGCAGGATTGGGCTTGCCTTGGAAGCCCAGGATATATTTGTGAATGCGGTCGGCGGCATAAATATAGAGGACCCGGCAGCTGACCTTGGGGTAGCCCTTGCCATTGCCTCATCTTTAGGCAACCAGCGCATCCCGGCTGAAATGGTAGCCTTGGGCGAAGTTGGGCTTGCTGGAGAAGTCAGGAGCATATCCCAGGCTGCTCTGCGCATAAACGAGGCGGAAAAACTAGGGTTTAAATATTGTCTCTTACCCAAAAACAATTTTAAAAACTTAAATTATAATAAAAATGCGATAGAAGCAGTGGCGGTCTCCAATTTAAAAGAGGCTCTGGATATTGCATTAAGGAGGTAATCTATGAATTTATTATCTGTGCG
>SBBM01000010.1 GCA_005239725.1 Planctomycetales bacterium
CGTCCCCTAAAAGCATTATGGACAGATATATTGAAAAATTTATCAGGTATTTAGAGATTGAGAAGAATTATTCCGGGCATACGATATTGAATTATAAGCTGGACCTCGGAGACTTTAAGAAATTCCTGGGGGAATCTCAGGTAGAAAATACAGATTATCTTGTTTTAAGAAGATACCTGGCAATTCTAAAGGAAAAAAATTTGGGCGCGCGGAGTGTGGCCCGCCATCTATCTGTCTTAAGGTCGTTTTTTAAGTTTTTAACCCGTGAAGGCTATATTAAGGCTAATCCCATAGCCAGCGTCTCAAGCCCGAAATTAGAAAAACGCCTCCCTTCATTTCTGACGGAAGAAGAAATCTCTCGCCTAATCGAAGCAAGTATTCCTGAGAATGAAGCGGGCCTGCGCGACCGGGCAATATTGGAAACATTTTACTCAACCGGGATAAGAATACATGAATTGGCAAACTTGAATACTGATGACATCGATTGCATCGGTTGCATAGTTAAGGTCAGGGGCAAAGGCAAAAAAGAACGCATAGTTCCTATCGGTGATAAGGCTGTAACGGCGATAAGGGCGTATTTAGATAAGAGAAAGAAAAAGGCGCCTGCCGTGTTTTTGAATAAAAACGGCTCGCGTCTCACTACAAGAGGAATAAGGAATATTGTAAAAAAATATATAAATATATCGGGGATAAAACAGGGGGTATCGCCACACACTCTGCGGCATTCCTTTGCCACTCACCTTTTAAACAGGGGCGCGGATTTAAGGAGCGTCCAGGAACTGCTGGGGCACGCAAATTTATCTACGACGCAAATTTACACCCATCTGACGACGGAGAAATTAAAAAGCGTCTATGATAAGGCGCATCCCCGGGCCTAAAATGTTTATATTCTACGATTTAACATTTTTGGTAATCGCGATTATTTATTTTCCGGTATACCTGTGCCGCGGGAAATTTCATAGAGGGTTTTTGCAGAGGTTTGGTTTTTTACCGGAGAAGCCGGAATTGGGCCGGCCGATCTGGGTTCACGCGGTAAGCGTGGGTGAGGCAATGGCGGTAAAGTCGCTTGTAGAGGAATTAAGAGGGGCCTATCCCGGTAAAAGATTTGTAATTTCAACCGTTACCCCTACGGGGAATAAAATCGCCAAAGGCATTGCCAAAGAAGGTGACCTCGTTACATACCTCCCCCTCGACTTCAGTCTTATCGTAAGGCATGTTTTGGATAAAATTAATCCCGGCTTATTTGTTATTGCTGAAACTGAAATTTGGCCCAATTTAATTTATGCGCTTTACAAAAAAAATATACCTATAATCGTAGTTAATGCCAGGATATCAGATGTTTCTTTTTGGGGCTACCTGTCCGTAAAATTCTTGATAAGTGGGCTGTTAAATAAAATCAGCCTGTTTTGCGTGCAGGCCGAGCGTGATAGGCAAAGGTTTGTTAGTTTAGGCGTAAAGGACGAAAGGGTCAAAGTAACCGGGAATATGAAATTTGACGCCGCCGGGCTGTTAGTTTCAGAGAGGAATCACACGGATTACAGGACAAAGTTAGGTTTAGGCAGCGAAGAAAAACTTTTTATCTGCGGAAGTACGCATCCGGGCGAGGAAGAGATTATTTTAAATGCTTATAAGAGCCTCTGCGGGGAATTTCCGCAGCTTAAGCTTTTAATTGCGCCCCGGCACCCGATAAGGGCAAAAGAAGTGGAAAAGATTGTCGCCAACCACGGCTTCCGGCCTCTAAGAATAAGCCATCTTACCGGGCAAACAGGCAAACAGGCAAACAGGCAAACAGTTTTTATATTAGATACCATCGGGCAGTTAACTTCGTATTATGGGGCATGCGATATCGCCTTTGTAGGCGGAAGCCTGATTAAGAAAGGAGGGCATAATATTTTAGAGCCGGCAGCACGGGCTTTGCCGATAATATTCGGGCCGCATATGTTTAATTTCCGGGATATTTCGGAAATGTTCCTTAAAAATGAAGCGGCAATATTAGCCCGCAATCAGGAAGAATTAAAGTCGGGGGTGAAGCATTTATTGGATGAGCCGGCGAGGGCGCAAAAATTAGGAAATTCTGCGCGGGAACTGATCGCCAGGAGCCGGGGGGCAACCAGGGCGAATATAGATTGCATAAAAAGCATATACGGAGGCGCATAGTCTATGTTAGAAATAGAATTCAGGCGGGTTAATTCAATAGCTATACTGGATTTAGCCGGGACAATTGATATTGATGCCTCTAATTTCATTGAGAACGTAGGGTGGTGCCTGGAAAACGGGTATAAGGATATACTCTGCAATTTTGCCAGCATAAATTTGGTAGATTACGCCGGGTTATCGGTAATAACAATAGCTTATAAGAATGTGCTCAACCATAAAGGTCGGATCAAATTCGTTAATGTCCCGGCGCATGTGCGAAAGATTTTATGTATGGTGGGTTTAAATAAGACTTTCGAGATGTATGAATCCGAGGAGTCCGCCGTAAATACCTTCCACGAAGACCGGATTATCTCGGATATCCAGAAGATGCCGCTCCGGCGCAGGTTTAAGCGGCTGCCCATTGACATAGGTATAGAATTTAAAGCTAAAGGCGAAGAGAAATTTCACCACGGCAAGGTTTTGAATCTAAGCGCGGTGGGGCTTCTGGTTTTTACCGAAGAAAAAACATACCCTCTAGGCGAGGTTCTGGATATAAAACTTTCTCTTATGCCTAAGCCGGGAGTGGTGGAACTTAAGGCTGATGTGGTTTGGCTTGTAGAAAAGGAGATCCAGCCGCAGGTTTACCCCGGCATGGGCCTTGAGTTCTATAAGCTTGACTCCGGAACGCAGGAGGCGATTGTGGAATTCGTGGAAAGAAACCTGCCTTTAAGCTGTTTGTAAGGTATGAATTTAAAAGAACACTTACTTAATACTCCTTCAAAAGACAAATGGAAAAGGATAGGTCTGGATAAGCGTTCAGGCGTCTTAATCCCGCTATTTTCCGTTTATTCAAAAGATTCCCTGGGGATAGGCGACTTACGGGATTTGATGCTGGCAATAGATTGGTGTAAAAAAAGCGGAAATTCCATTTTGCAGCTTCTGCCGATGAACGAGTTAGGCGCGATTTTCTGTCCCTACGATTCTTTAAGTTCGTTTGCCCTGGAGCCGGCATATATTGCCTTAAGGGATTTGGGCTGTGCCGGCAGAAAGGGTATTAAGGAAAAAATAAATAGTCTCAAGGAAACGTTTCCTTGCGGCAGAGATCATATAGATTACGGGATAAAAACCGGCAAGATTGAAGTGTTGCGCGATATTTATCTTGCCGAGGGCTGTTATGATAAAGATGAATTTAAGGGGTTCGTAGGGAAGAATGCCTATTGGATTGATGATTTTGCGCTTTTTAAAGCACTCAAGGATTACCATAAAGGCGCTCCCTGGTACGAATGGGAGGAGCAATATAAGAACCGTTTGCAATCTGCGCTCGCAGATTTTTCCGCAAGATATGAAAAAGAGGTTGTTTTCCAAAAGTGGGTCCAGTGGCAGATTTATAACCAGTTTAAGGCTGCAAAAGAATACGCGGCATCAAAAAAAATTTTACTGAAAGGAGATTTACCCATCTTGGTTTCAAGGGATTCGGCCGATGTCTGGGCGCATCCTGATTTTTTTAAGCTGGAGTTCGCCGCCGGGGCCCCGCCGGATATGTACTGCGCAAAGGGTCAGCGCTGGGGTATGCCGACGTATAATTGGCAGGTCATTGCGCAAGACGGTTATAGGTATTTAAAAGCGAAGCTTAAGTACGCCGAAGAATTTTACGATATATTAAGGATAGACCATGTTGTAGGTTTATTTCGCATCTGGAGCATACCTTACGCAGGGCCGCTGGAGAATAAAGGGTTGAATGGTTTCTTTGAGCCCGGCGATGAAAGTAGGTGGGGAGAGCAGGGCAGGCAGATATTGGCGGTTATACTGGAGAATACAAATATGCTTTTATGCGCCGAAGACCTGGGAGTAATACCTAAAGTTTGCACAGAAACGCTTGCGGAATTCGGCATCCCCGGTAACGATGTCCAGAGATGGGTAAAGGACTGGAAAATAAAACACGATTTTCTTCCGCCCAAAGATTACCGGCCTCTCTCTGTTGCCATGTTGTCCACGCACGATACTACAAACTGGGCAGCCTGGTGGGAGAATGAAGCCGGGACAGTGGACGAGGGCCTTTTCATAAGAAAGTGCGCTGATCGGAAAATAGATTATAACTACATAAAAGAAAAGCTGTTTAACCTCGAGTTTTCCCGGTATGGCAGGTTGCGTTGGTTGGATAATGTTAATTCGCAGGATAAGTTGGTCATTATTCTAAACGAGGGACTCTCCCCGAAGGGGACTGTCCCGAAAGAACATTTGTTGGATTTTATCGATCTATATAAAAATACTTACCAGGAAAAAGAAAAGCTCTGGAAATATTTAAGCCTGGAAGGCCCGATGAGAGAAAAATGCGACGCAAATATAATGGCAGCCATTTTGAAGGTAACCCTTGGGTCGGCCGCGATATTCTCAATAGAATTTATAGTTGATTGGCTGGGCGTGGGGGATATCTTCAAGGGAGACCATTATCAATATAGGATAAATACCCCGGGGACAATAAGCCGGAAGAACTGGTCATTTATTATTCCTATTGCTCTGGATAGCCTCCTGAGGTGTGAAGTTACGGAAAAGATAAGAAATATGATCAGGGCTTCGGGGAGGATATAAAAATCAGAGTCGGCCGCAAGTAAGATTCTGCAAAGCCCGCCGGCATTTTTTGTTTGACATAACCCGATAACTGTGATAAAGTTATAACAATAAAAGGGCATAATTTGTGCCTATATCCATAAGGAGGTGGAAAATGAGCAATATGCAGTTGATGTTGCTGGAGCCGGCAAAGACAATATTCTCTCAGATTAGCCAGTTCCTGATTAATGTGCTCCTGGTGATTATTATCCTTCTCATCGGTTGGCTCATAGCCAAACTCGTCAGGACCGTTGTAACAAAACTCCTTACCGCAGTAAAAATTGACAAAGTGTCCGATATGATCGAGTTGGACGAATTGTTGGCAAAGGGAGGTATTACTTATTCGCTTTCTGAATTGTTGGGGGTCATATTTTATTGGCTTACGCTCTTGGTTACATTTGTAGTTGCAGTAAATGCGATAGGATTAACTGTCGCAGCCGAGCTATTGAACAGGATAGTCCTTTATGTGCCCAATATAATTGCGGCGGTATTTATCCTGATAGCCGGTATGTTTATTGCCACAATCCTGCGCAACCTGGTCCAAACCGCAGCCAATAACGCCGGCCTCTCCCATACCAAGCTTCTTTCCAAAGTCGTCGAGGTAGTGGTGACTGTTTTTGCGGTGATTATGGCCCTGGAGCAGCTCAAAATTAGTATTAGTGTTATAGAGCTGTCGATAAGCATTGTCCTGGCTTCTTTCGGCCTCGGCCTTGCCCTGGCTTTCGGCTTAGGCTGTAAAGATATAGTCGGAAAGGCTGTAGCTGATTTTATCGAGAAGGTAAAAACACAGAAATAGTTTTTTAGCAAGTTGATGTTTAAATTGGCCCCGCCCTTCGTTAACAAAAACGGGGTCAGAATTATTTTTTAAAAAAATAATTCTGACCCCAATATTCGAAGGGCGGGGTTAATAATATTAGGTAATAATCTGATGATATATAAATTTATCGATAATAACGGCACATTTTGCGTAGAAAACCCGCAAAAATACAATTGCTACTTTCCTCTTACCAACCAGAGAGGGACCCTTTTAAGTTCGATAAGCTCGAATTTAGCCGGCGACATAAAGAGTGACAACGAACACTTTCTTACCCCGCCGGCAAGCATCGAAGACCTGAAAAATAACCTCTTATGCCGCAGGGAATTCTTTTTAAAAACCGGCAAAGAAACTTTACGCTTTTCTTCCGGCCCGGATGGTTCCCTGGAGGCCGGGTTTCTTTACCACAAGATAATAAAAAGGTCCAAACATTTTAATATCGAAATCATAAATTTTATTCCTTATAATCTGGCAGTTGAGGTGATGTGGATAAAGGTCTCTAATAACGGGGACAAAACAGTTGCGGCAACGCCGACATCTTTTATTCCCCTCTATGGCAGGCCCGAGAAGAACCTCAGGGACCATCGCCATGTCAGTTCTTTGCTAAACCGCATTCATCTGGAAAAACATGGCGTATACCTTAGGCCGACAATGACCTTTGATGAATCCGGGCACAAAATAAATAATGATATTTATTTTGTCCTTGGCTTCGAGAATGAAGGCTTAGCCCCTCTGGGGCAATTCCCTACCCTTGATTATTTTTGCGGGGAAGGCGACCTGCTCCACCCAGATGCGGTAGAGAAAGGCAAAAAACCGGTCGCTAAGGAAATCCCCCTTTTCCAGGGGAAGGAGGCTTGCGCGGCATTCAGGTTTAGAAAAAGGCAGTTAAGGCCGGCTAAGGAAGCAGAATATTTCCTTATTATGGGCATAGAAAAAGATGCCGCAAAGATTAAGAAGGTATTCGCAAGATTGGATTCTCCCTCAAAAGTTAAATATATTTTCGCGGAAACAAAAAAATACTGGCAGGATTCCCTGGGGGCAATAGATTTCGATTTTAAAGACAAACATTTCAATAACTGGCTGCTTTGGGTAAAAATGCAGCCTACCTTAAGGAAACTTTTCGGCTGCTCATTCCTACCGCATTTTGATTACGGTAAGGGGGGGCGGGGTTGGCGGGATTTATGGCAGGACGGGCTTACCCTGTTGATTACGGAGCCTGATAAGGCAAGAAATCTTATTTTGGGTAGCTTCAAAGGCGTAAGGATTGATGGTTCAAATGCTACCATAATTACTAAAGAAGGGGATTTTATTTCCGACCGTAACTGCATTGCCAGGGTCTGGATGGACCACGGAGTGTGGCCATATCTTACAACCCGCCTGTATTTGCATAAAACAGGCGACCTGAGCATCCTCTTAAAAGGGGCGGTTTATTTCAGGGACCGGCTCCTTATGCGGGCAAAGGAGATTGATGCGGGGTTTTCTCAATCCGATTATATCCTGCGCGATAGGAATAATAAAATTTATCAGGGGAGCATTTTAGAGCATCTTTTAATCCAGAACCTCGTGCAGTTTTTTAATGTCGGGGAGCACAATATCATCCGCCTGGAGAATGCCGACTGGAATGACGGCTTTGACATGGCCCCGGAAAGAGGAGAGAGCGTAACCTTTAGTTTTATGTACGCCCATAATTTAAAGGATATATGCGTTATCCTGGAAGAATTAAAGAAAAGGCAGGATAGCCTGGGGTTTCTGGAAGAACTGGGTATTTTGTTGGACCGTATTAATGAACCGGTAAATTACTTAAGTTTTAAAGAAAAACAAAAGAGGCTAAAAGATTATCTTGAAAAGACAAAAAGTATAAGCGGCAAAAAAATAAAAGTTAAAATTGATGATTTAATCAACGATTTAAGTCAAAAGGCAGAACATTTATGCGCCTGGTTAAGAGAAAAAGAGTGGCTGGCCGCCGGGTTTTTTAACGGTTATTATGATAATAAGGGCAGGCGGGTTGAGGGGAGATTAAAAGGCAGGATAAATTTGATGCTTTCCCCGCAGGTGTTCGCCATAATGAGCGGTGTCGCAAGCGACAAGCAGGTTAAAACAATGTGGGCTTCATTAAAGAGGCATTTAAAAGACAGGGAATCGGGGGGTTTCCGCCTGAATACGGATTTCGGCCCTCTCTACACGGACCTGGGCAGGGCCTTTGGGTTTAGTTATGGCGATAAGGAAAACGGGGCCTTTTTTAACCATATGGTGGTGATGCTTGCCAACAGCCTATATAAACGCGGGTTTATCGAAGAGGGTTATGAGGCGCTGAATTCAATATATAGAATGGCAAGCAATGAAAGGTCGCAAATTTTTCCCATGCTCCCCGAATATTTCAACAACGAAGGCAGGGGGCTCTACCATTATCTTACGGGTTCGGCGAGCTGGTATATTTATACCCTTATGGAGGAGGTGTTAGGCATAAAGTCTTTCCTGGGCGATATTGTTTTAGAACCAAAATTAACAGAGCGGGATTTTGCCAGGGGGAATATTGAAGTTAAGTTCAGGATAGGGAGGAAAACGGCCAGGGTTATTTATTTTAAAAATCAGCCAAAGAAAAAGATATATAGGCCCGGCGAGGTCTTTTTGGAGGGGCAAATGATTAAGCCTTCCGGAGGAAAATTCGTCATTAAAAAAGAATCCATAAACCGCATAAATAGAAAAGAAATTTTGATAAAGGTAGGGTTGGCATAATGGATGCGTTTATTGAATTCCTTAAGAGCCCCGATATATATAATTGGCTGCTAAATTACATTCATGAAGCAGGCAAGGCCGGGCCTGTCAGTTTAGGCATAGCGGAGTCGCTGGTTTTGTTTGGCATTGATTTGACGCTGTCATTTCTATGTTTATATCTGTCAATATCTGCCTTGCGTATCCGGGCGCGCGCCAAACAATACGCCTGGTTTCTATTTATCTGGAACTTCGGATGGTTTATTTTCTTATTGATCTTCAAAGGGATATGGGAAGTTTTAGATTACCTGGTAATAGAGTTGCAACCCCAGCTTCTGGGAGTTGTCACGGATAATTTTTCTATCGTCGTAATTTTTACTGCGGTTTTAGTCTACATATGGCTCCTTGCCCGTACCTTTAGCCTGGGTTTTTTTGGGGCAACAGGGCTATTTTTCACTTCGCAGGCAGCTTATTTTGCAGTTATATTTACGCTATTCTTATTCATTCAGTCCCCGGAAAGCGGACTTTTACGCGCGGCTCAGGAAACCCTCGGTCTAAAACCGGCGGTAAACTGTTACCTGGCGGATATTGCTAAGATTTTATCCAGGCAGAATATCTTGCTTTTGGTTAAGGTAAAGCCCTATCATTTATAAAATATCTCCGGCGGATAAAAAACAATGCGCATGGAAGGGTTCCTGCATAATTTAGCAACGGACAAATATAAGGGGGTGATTTTAGAGCCTTTAAGATTTATTTTGTTTTTATTATCCCTGATTTATGGCTCGGCGGTAAGGTTGCTTATTTTATTTTACCGCCTAAAACCGGCTCCTAAACTGGGATGCAAGGTTATAAGCGTCGGGAATATCACGCTTGGGGGGACAGGCAAGACTACGTTGGTTGAATTTGTCGCTAAATATTTAAAGCAAAACGGGCATAAAGTCGCCGTAATCAGCCGCGGCTATAAAAAGCCAGTTACCCCTTGCCCTTCGCTTGTTACCAGTTATGAGAGCATGGGCGACGAACCTTATATGCTGCTTAAGAGATTAGGCGGGATCCCGGTAATCGTGGATAGCGACAGGGTAAGGGGGGTTAATTATGCTATCCGCAATTACGGCATAGATACGGTTATACTTGATGACGGTTTTCAGCAATGGAAGATAAAAAAAGATTTGGAGATTGTCGCTATTGACGCAGGGCAGGCTTTCGGTAACCGACATCTTATTCCCAGGGGAATATTACGCGAGCCACTTTCTTCGCTTAAACGCGCAGATATATTTGTTTTAACCAAAACCGATATCAGTCCTGATGTCAAAGGAATAAAATATTTTCTAGGGAAGATTAATCCCCGGGCATTGATTGTAGAATCCATACATAGGCCGGTGGCCTTATGCGGAATAGGTAAGGACGCCCAGACGATGGATTTGGAAAAATTAAAGGGCAAAAATACGGCTTTATTCTCAGGCATAGGAGAACCCGGGTCATTTGAAAAGATGGCTGAAGGGTTAGGGTTCAAGATCGGTTTATCTATCAAGTTTCCTGACCATCACCCTTATTCGGAAAAAGATTTGCAAAAGATAATCACGGAGTCGGAAAAGAAAAATATCGAGGTAATTGTAACTACGGAAAAGGATGCAGTCAGGCTCGAAGGGTTACCCGTTGCCCGCCTGCCTGTCGGTCAGGCAGGTTACCCGTTACCCGTTATGGCCTTGCGCATAGAATTGGCTATTCCTAAAGATGAGCAAGTATTTTATACTAGATTGCTTGGGTTATATTACCCTTAAATTATTCGGACCGCTAGTAAGGGCGCTGCCGGCAGGTTTAAGCTTAAGCCTTGGCAGGCTCTTGGGGTTTCTATTTTACAGCATTGACTTAAAACACAGGGCGCAAGCCTATTTCAATATTAAAACCGCGTTCGGCAATAAATTATCCGCCCAGGAATTAAAGAGAATACTTAAAGGTTTTTATTTAGCTTTCGGCCAGAATCTTATTGAGGTTTTGCTTATCCCGCTGGTGGACGAAAGGTATTTTAAAAAATATATCTCCATAGAAGGGCAAAAAAATATCTGGGAAGGCTTTAAGGCAGGCGAGGGCGTAATATTCGCGGGGATGCATGAGGGCAGCTGGGAGTTTTCTAATATTATCAGCGCAAACCTCGGCTTTAATTTTAATATGTTTGCCCGGGAGCAGAGGTACCCCCGTTTGAACACACTCCTTAATTCCTACCGGCGGCATAAGGGGTGTAAGTTGATACAGAGAGAAAATCAGTTACGGCAGTTGATAGGCGTTTTAAAAGCCAATGAGTCTATCGGCATGACCGTAGACCAGGGAGGGAAAAGCGGCACCCAGGTAAAATTTTTCGGCAGGCTTGCTTCCATGCCTTCTGGCGCAGTAAGAATAGCCTTAAAATACGGCGCTAGCCTCATCCCGGTTTTTTATACCCGGGTTAACGGGCCTTACATTAAACTTTTTATAGAGCCTCCGGTGAGGATAAAAAAGACAGGGGATTTGGAAAAAGATATTCAGACTAACCTCCAGGAGATTGTGCATATTTTTGAAAGGTATATTTCAAAATACCCCCAGGAATACCTCTGGACTTACAGAATATGGAAATATTCCAAAGAAAAAAATATCCTTGTCCTGAGTGACGGCAAGGCCGGGCATCTCCGGCAGGCAGAGGCCTTAACCGGGGTTATCGGCAGTTACCTTAATGATAAAGGCATAAAAGCCGATATTGACACGGTGGAAATAAAATTTAAAAACAAATTTTGCTTGAGCGATGATACGCGAGAGCGCCTTGCCCGTCTTGCGCCGGATATTGTGATTTCCTGCGGCTCGGCATCGGCAATTGTAAATCACCGGATTTCAAAAGAGAACCGCGCCAAGTCGATAGCCATAATGCGGCCTTCGGTATTGAGCATGCGCAGGTTTAGCCTGGTTATTATGCCTGAGCATGACAGGCCGCCGAAAAGAAAAAATGTCACGGTAATTGCGGGCGCCTTGAATTCAATAGGGCCGGATTATCTGGCGAAAAACAGGGAGAGGCTTAATAAAGAGGCGCAGGTTAGAAAAGAGCTGGTCTTAGGCATACTCCTGGGAGGCGATACGCGAAATTTTAAATTATCTTCGCTGGATTTAAGGAGGATATTCTTTCAGGTTAAGGCATTTTTGGACAATGCTGACGGAGAGTTGCTTATCACTACTTCCCGGAGGACGCCCGCGCAAGTTGAGGCACTGGTAGAGGAAGAAGTCAAAAGCTATGCCCGTTGCAAATCGGCCGTGATAGCTAACCGCAAGAACCTGGATTATGCGGTCGGAGGGATATTAGGCTTAAGCAAGATTGTTTTGGTTTCTCCGGAGAGTATCTCCATGATTTCAGAGGCCGCGTCATCGGGAAATTATGTTGTGGTATTTTATCCCGGTAAAAACAAAATAAGCGCAAAACATGAAAGATTCTTACAATCCATGGCGCAAAAAGGGTATATACATCTCTGCCGGGCCGGGGACACCCTGAATGTTTTGAATAGATTATGGCAAGAGAGGCCGCAGGTACAGGTAAAGGTATTGGATAATAATGCAAAATTAAGAGAGGGGATAAAGAATATTTTGTAATAATATGAATATTTTACAGATTTTACCTGAACTTAATGTAGGGGGAGTGGAGACAGGCACGCTTGACCTGGCCAAATATCTGGTTAAATCCGGCCATAAGGCGGTAGTAGTCTCGGCAGGGGGGGGCCTGGTGAAAGATTTGGAGTCGCAAGGCGCTATCCACTATCAGCTGCCTGTGCATAAAAAATCTTTATTCAGCATACTCAGGGCCATCCCGCAATTAGCCGAAATCATCAAAAAGGAAGAAATACAGATTGTCCATGCGCGCTCAAGAGTCCCTGCCTGGATTGCTTATTTTGCCTGCCGTAAAACTAATACCGTATTTATCACTACCTGCCACGGTTATTATAAAAGGCATTTTTTTAGCCATGTGATGAGCTGGGCAAAGCGGATAATCGTCCCCAGTAACGTTATTGCCCAGCATATGATAAAGAATTTTAACGCTCCTTACGAGCGCATAAGGCTTATACCGCGTAGCGTAGATCTGGAGAAGTTTAAATATATTAGCCCCCACAAAAGGAAAAAGGACAAGTTTAACGTCGGTATTATCGGGAGGCTCACCCCTATAAAGGGGCATTTATATTTTATTAAAGCCATGGCCAGGGCAGCCCAGGTTATCCCCGGGCTTAGGGTATGGATAGTGGGGGATGCCCCGCCTTCCAAAAACGCTTACAAAGAGCAGCTGCGTGTTTTGGTAAAAAGGCTCGGGATCTCCTCTTGCACTGATTTTTTAGGAGCGCAAAAGGATATTCCGGAAGTGCTGAAAGACCTGGATTTATTGGTGCTTGCCACCACCACCCAGGAGGCATTTGGAAGGGTGATTATAGAGGCGCAGGCAAGCGGCGTCCCGGTTGTAGCCACGAGTGTCGGGGGGGTCATTGATATCATCGATAATGAAAAAACAGGCCTGCTTGTTCCTGCGGCTGACCCCGCGTCTATCTATGAGGCGGTAATAAAGATATTTAAGGACGAGAATCTGGCAAAGGCTCTTTCGGAAAACGCATATAAAAAGGTAAAAGAGAAATACAACGTAGAGTTTATGGTAAATAGTACAGTGGATGTTTATAAGGAGGCCCTGGAGAATTACAGGGTATTAATCATAAAATTCAGTTCCTTGGGGGATGTAATCCTTTCTACGGCCGCCATAAGGGCGATAAAAGAAAAGCTGCCGAACCATAAGGTTACTTTCCTGGTCGGAGAAGAATCAAAGGATGCGCTTTTAAGGTGTCCTTATATAGATGAATTATTGGTCTGTGATTTTAAAGGCAGAGATAAAGGAATCGGCAATTTCTTAAAATTAGCTAAAAACCTGCGCCGGCAGGGGGTTGATATTGTTATTGACCTGCAAAATAACCGTAAAAGTCATATATTGGCCTTCTTAACATTAGCGCTGAGCCGTTACGGATATGACAATAGAAAATTCGGATTCTTGCTGAACCACCGCATAAAAGACGAAAAGCCTGCGATAGATCCGGTCAGGCACCAATTCAGGATATTGAAAATGCTGGGGATAGAGTTGAAAGAACCTCGCCTCGAGCTCTGGCCTACCGAGAATGACAGCCGTTATATCGAAGAGTTCCTAAAGTCCGAATGGGTAAGCCCGGGCCAGAAAATAATCGGCATAAATATAAGCGCAAGTAAAAGGTGGGCAACTAAAATCTGGCCTATGCGCTCAACCGTAAAACTCTGCGAGGAATTAGCCCATCGCGATATAAGGGTGGTTGTTACGGGAGGGCAAAAAGATTTGCCTGAGGCGGAGAAATTAGCAAACAGCGTAAAAAGCGCCAAGGTAATTAATGCCTGCGGAAAGACCACAATCAATCAACTGGCCTGCCTGGTTAAGAAGTGCAACGTTTATATATCGTGCGATTCCGCGCCGTTACACGTCGCTTCCTGCGTCGACACCCCTTTTATTGCCCTATTCGGCCCGACTGACCCGGCCCGGCACTTGCCGCCGGCAAAGAATTGTGTGGTGATAAGAAAAGATTTAATATGCAGCCCTTGTTATAAACCGAAATGTAAGAAGCTTAAATGCATGGAGGCGATTACGCCGGAAGAAGTATTGCAGGCGATAGATAAATTATTGAAAACCGTATAATGTTCAAAGTGTAATGTGTAAAGTGAGTGTAATGTATTAATGTGGAACGGAAAAGCAAAAAATAGTTTTCCCATTACATAATAAAACATTAAATCTGCATTACACGTTAGACAATTAACGTTATACAAATTATTTTGATGAATATTTTATACTTGACCACGCATCTTAATATAGGCGGGATTACCAGTTATGTCTTATCTCTGGCAAAAGGATTAAAGAAACGGGGGCACAATGTATTTATTGCTTCTTCCGGAGGAGAGCTCCTGGCCAAATTTACCGAATCCGGCATACGGCACATAAGGATAGCTATAAAAACAAAGCAGGAATTTAACCCTCTGGTTTTTATAAGTTTGCTTAAATTATTGTATTTTGTAAAAAAGGATAAAATTGATATTATCCATTCCAATACCCGGGTTACCCAGGTTTTAGGAACGCTCACCGGCCATTATGCCCGCAAGCCGCACATTTCTACCTGTCACGGTTTTTTTAAGAAGAGATTCTTCCGTAAGGTGTTCCCCTGTTGGGGGAGAAAGGTCATTGCTATAAGCCATTCGGTAAAGGAGCACCTTGTGGATGACTTCGACGTTAGCGAAGAAGATATAAGGGTTATTTATCACGGGATAGATTTGGATAAATTTAAAACTAAAAATCCAAAATCCAAAATGGAGATTAAAAAAAGTTTAGGTCTGGGGCAGGGCCCGGTGGTCGGTATTATCGCCCGGCTTTCCGATGTAAAAGGGCACACCTATCTTATTGAGGCAATGAAAGAAGTGCTTAAAAATATCCCCGATGCGCAGCTGCTTATCGTGGGAGAAGGGAAGATGAAAGAGAATTTAGCAGCCCTGGTCAAGAAGCTGGGCATAGAAAAAAGCGTATTTTTCCTCTCCAATGCTTATAATATGCCGGATGTATTATCGGCTATGGATTTATTTGTCATGCCCTCCCTGAAGGAAGGCCTGGGGTTAAGCCTGATGGAGGCAATGGCTTTTGGATTGCCGGTAATAGGTTCGGATGTCGGTGGCATTAAGACTTTGATCCGGGATGGGCAAAACGGCTTATTGGTAAAGCCGGCGGATAGCCGGCATCTTGCTTTCCGGATATCGGAGCTGCTTTTAGACCCCGAAGAGGCATGGCATCTGGCTCAAGTGGCAAAGGCTTTTATAAACAAAAATTTTTCGCAGGATAAAATGGCTTTAGAAACGGAAGGAGTATATTCGGAATGCCTAAGCGTAAAAGATTAATCGCCGTAATAAGTATATTTGTTATCGGATTATTTTTATTGCTAAATTTTATCCGCCAGCAGTACGTTGTGCCGATACTTATGTATCATTCCGTTTACCCTGACGCGCCCTACTCAAACCGGCTTGCCGTATCGGTAAAGACGTTTGAGCGGCAAATGGAATTCTTAAGGAAACATAAATATAATGTTATGCCCGTGGATGACCTGGCCACCTTGATTAAAGAAAAAAGGAATATCCCTCCGAGGACCGTGGCAATAACATTCGACGACGGATATAAAAATAACTATACCTATGCCTTTCCCCTGCTTAAAAAATACAATATCCCCGCTACTATATTTATCATTGTTAATGAGGTTGGCCGGCCGGAGAATGACCGCTTGGGCTGGGATGAGATAAAAATTATGCAGGATTCCGGATTAATTACCTTCGGCAGCCATGCCATAGGCCCTGACCCTCTTACAGAAATCCGTTCAGAAGAAGAGTTGAGGAGCCAGATATTTGATTCAAAGAAGATACTTGAGCAGAAATTAGGCAGGGAGGTTAAGGCGTTTAGTTACCCTGAAGGAAGATTCACCCCTTATATAAGGCAGCTGGTTATTGACGCCGGGTATAAGGTTGGCATGGCTACGAATCCGGGCAGGAAATTCTCCAATGACGACATATTCGCGTTAAAACGGTTGAGGATTTCGGAAAACGCGGGCAATATGTTTGTTTTTTGGGCTAAATCCTGCGGGTTTTATAATTTTATCAGGGAGCACCGGCATAAATAAATGGGTAATAAGCGCATACTTATTTTTAATGTTAATTGGCTGGGGGATGTCCTATTTTCCACGGCGGTAATCCGTAACTTAAGGCATGACTTCCCGGGCAGTTTTATTGCCTGCATTATACCTAAACGTTGCTATCCGGTACTGGAAGGCAACCCTTACCTGAACGAGATTATTATTTATGACGAGAAAGAGGAACATAAAGGCTTATCTGCCAAACTGAAATTTATCCGGTTTTTAAAAAGCAGGAAATTCGATACAGTTTTCCTGCTGCACCGTTCATTAAGCCGCGCGCTTATAACCTGGCTTGCGGCTATCCCGGAAAGAATAGGATATTATACATGGAAACGCGGGTTTATCCTCACAAAGAAAATTAAGCCTGTTGCGCCGGATAGTCTGCACCGCATAGATTATTATTTGAATATAATTAAAGAATCCGGGTTTACGGTTGCGGATAGGTTTACCGAATTTTTTACGGATGAGAGCGATGAAAAATTTGCAGAAGATTTTTTAAATAAAAACGCGGTAAGGAGAGGGGATTTTCTGGTGGGGATAAATCCCGGAGGTAACTGGGGGCCTAAGCGCTGGCCTTTGGCGTACTTCGCCGCATTGGCGGGAGGATTAACAAAAGAATTTTCCGCCAAGATAATAATCACCGGAAGCCATCTGGACCTGGAATTAGCCCGGGAAATAGAAAAGACGGCAGGATGCAAGTTGATATCTGCCTGCGGGGCATTGGACTTGAAACAGTTCGGCGCACTGTGCAAAAGGCTGGATTTATTTGTTTCAGGCGATACCGGGCCCTTACATATCGCAGATGCCTGCGGCGCAAAAAATCTAATCGCCCTTTTCGGTCCTACCGATGTATCAATTACCGGGCCGCGTAATTCAAAAGACGCAGTTATCCTGCAAAAGCAGGCAGGCTGTAAAATCCCATGTTATACGGTAGAGTGCCGGGATAACCGCTGCATGCGAGCTGTCACTCCCGAAGAAGTTTTGCAGGAAGTAAGGAAGATGAGGCTTAATCAATGACGGATAATGGCCGCAAGATTAATAAGATACTCTTTATAACATTAAGCAATATCGGGGATGTTATCCTGACATTGCCTGCCCTGGATTATTTACGAGAGGCTTTTCCCGAAGCCAGGATTACCGTTATGTCGGGTCCGCGGCCCAAAGAAATATTTGAAAATAACCCCCGCGTATACCGTCTCATTATTTATGATAAGCATTCAGGCTTAATAGATAAGATAAGGTTATTCAATGAATTGAGGAAGGAAGGGTTTGATTTAATTGCGGATTTGCGCAATAGCCTCTTCGGGGCATTGCTCCCTGCCAGATACCATACGTCGGTTTTTTTAAATATCCTGCCGGATATAAGACAGATGAGCCAGGGACATCTTTTTAAAATCAAGAAATCCCTGCCTGCCGGCCGACAGGAAATATCAAAAATCAAAAATAAGCCGCTGGATGCGCAAAATAAATCTTTATATATTAGGCCCGAAGATGAAGAGTATATCAAGGGTCTGCTTAAAGCGGATAATATCGCTGATAGCGATAAAATAATCGTAATTTCCTGCGGCGCGCGCAGCTACATAAAGAGATGGGCAAAAGAAAAATTTGTAGAATTAATTTCCCGCCTGGTGGAAGAATTTGAAGCAAAAATTGTTCTGGTGGGAGATAAAGATGATTTGCCGGTAGGAAAATATATAGCCGAACACTCAAGTTACCCTGTGTTAAATTTATGCGGGAAGACGGATATAGCGGAATTATCCTGCCTGTTGGAGAATGCGGCCCTGCTTATTACTAATGACAGCGCGAATCTGCATTTAGCCGGTTACTTAGGGGTGCCTGTTGTAGCGGTATTCGGGCCTACCGACGAAAAAAAATACGGCCCCTGGACGGCTAATTCAGCGGTGGCAAAAAAAGATATCTTCTGCCGCCCCTGCCAGAAGGCGCAGTGCAGATATGGTGATTTGAAGTGTATGTCATTAATCAAAGTTGAAGACGTATTACCTCAGGTAAGAAATATATTAAAAACGGGCGAAGGGCAAAGGGCTTCGGGCCCTGTGGAAAAATACAAACGGATACTTATCGTGCGCACAGACAGAATCGGGGATGTGCTTTTATCCACTCCGGTAATAAAGTCGTTAAGAGAAAATTATCCGCATTCATATATTGCGGTAATGGTAAGCCCTTACGCGAAGGATATCGTGGAGGGCAATCCTTATCTGGATGAGGTCATAATTTATGATAAGGACGGAAAGCACAGGGGCTGGAGGAGGTCAATTGAATTCGCGCATAAATTGAAAAAGAAAAGCTTTGATTTGGCGGTAATCCTTCACCCTACGAACAGGGTGCATATAGTAACTTTCCTGGCCGCTATCCCCCGGCGGGTAGGGTATAACTGTAAGTTCGGTTTTTTGCTTACGGATAAGATAAGGTATATTAAACAATCGGGTGAAAAACATGAATTAGAGTACGCCCTGGATTTAGTAAGATATTTGGGCATTGAGCCGAAAGACAAGTCCACTTTTATGCCCATAAGAAAAGAATCGGAAGACTGGGTTGAGGAACTATTCAGAGACGAGAGGGTGTTCCCCGACGATAAATTGCTGGCAATTAACCCTGCCGCAAGTTGCCCTTCTAAAGTCTGGCCGGCAGAGCGTTTTGCCGAGGCAGCGGACAGGTTGATTGAAAAATACGGATTTAAAGTCTTGGTTATATCTGGCCCGAAAGATATGAAGGCGGCAGAGGCCGTCATATCTAATATGCGCCATCCGGCAGTTAACCTTTCCGGAAAAACCTCGGTAAGCCAATTGGCGTCCCTGCTTAAAAAATGCAGTTTGTTTATTTCCAATGACTCCGGGCCGGTGCATATCGCTTCCAGCGTCGGCACCCCGGTTATTTCAATTTTTGGCAGGTTACAGAAAGGCTTGAGCCCTGAAAGGTGGGGGCCGCGCGGGTTAAGGGACAGAATCCTGCACAAAGAGGTAGGTTGTATAGAGTGCCTTGCGCATAATTGCGTAAAAGGCTTTGCCTGTCTTAAGGCAATAACTACATCCGACGTATTGAATATGGTTGATTCGATAATAAAATAACGTTATAATGAATTTTAATACGAAATAAGGCTATTATGAGCGAAGGAAGAATGGATATAAGGTTATCCAGTTTATTAAAAGAGGCGCATATTAATCTGGCTTTGAAGCAAAACACAAAAAATAAAGTGCTCGTGGAGTTGATGGAATTTGTGGCGAAATGCGGCAGGATAAAAGACAGGCGGGCAATTTCCAACGCCATCCTCAAAAGGGAGAGACTGGGTTCTACGGGCATAGGGGGCGGAGTGGCTATCCCGCACGCCAAGTCCGATAAAATACGCACCTTTATCCTTGTTTTTGCCAGGCATGACCAGGGGATAGATTTCGGGGCGCTGGACGGAGAAAAGACCTATCTTTTCTTTGTCCTGGTTTCGCCGCAGGATGATGTGGGAGGGCATTTAAAGATATTGTCGGAGATTGCCAGGCTGGTTAAAGATAAGTTCATTGTGGAAAAGTTCAAGAAAACAAAGGATAAGAAAGGAATCCTCAAAATCGTCTCGCTATATGAAAAATGAAGCTCCATTGATTAAAAGTTTAAGGGAGCGTAATACTGAAGGGGTTTTTTGGCCGCAAATGTATAGACTGCTGGTATTTTTTACCTTATTTATCGCTGCCCCTTTTATTGCATCCGCAAAAGAGATGCCCGCAGAAAAGGGCAAGGTAATCGTTTTCCATTCATTAACCTGTCATGCCTGCGTTAAAGTTATACATGAATTTATGCCGAAAATCCAGGAGCAGTTCGGCGATAGAATTAGCATAGAATACCGCGAGATAAGCGACATCAAGAATTATAAGTCTCTCCTGGAGTTGCAAGGGCAATACAGAGTATCTTTAAGGAATGAGTTGCCGGTGGTATTTTTTAAGGGAAATTTTTTGACTGGTGAGGCAGAAATCAGGAAAAAGCTCTATCGCCTTATTGATGCCGGGCCGGAAAAATTAGCCTTAAAAGGCAATGCCACGCACGTAGATCTGATTTCATATTTTTTAAAATTCAGCCCTCTGGCAGTAGCAAGCGCAGGGTTAATCGACGGGGTAAACCCATGCGCGTTCGCTATAATTGTATTTTTTATTTCTTTTTTGGCCCTGCAGGGTTATAGAAAAAAGGAATTAATACTCATCGGGCTGTGTTTTATATTTGCCGTATTCCTTACTTATCTGTTGATGGGCCTGGGTTTTTTGGGTTTTTTTTACCGCCTCAGCGGTTTCTGGCTGACTGCAAAGATAATAAATATTTCAATAGGGTGGTTAAGTCTTATTTTGGGATGCCTGGCTCTTTACGATTTTTTTAAGTTTAAGAAAACCGGTGATACCGAAACGTTGCTATTACAGTTGCCGAAAGCGATAAAAAGGCAGGTCCATTCTGTTATCGGAATGCGTTACAGAAAGTCCAAAGAACCCGAGGCTGAAAATATAAAGGTGCATATTTTAAAATTAACCTTGGGCGCGCTGGTTACCGGCTTCCTGGTGTCCATATTGGAGGCCGTGTGCACCGGCCAGGTATACCTGCCGACCATAACCTTTGTTTTAAAAACCACCCATGTTAAACTGCAGGCTTTGAGTTACCTCTTGCTTTATAACTTTATGTTTATTGTTCCGTTGTTGGCGGTATTTATATTCGCTTTACTAGGGATAACTTCCGCACAGTTTTCGCAAGTTTTTAAAAAGCACCTTCTAACCGTAAAGATATTGATGGCAGTTTTATTTTTAAGCCTCGGCATATTTTTAATCTGGAGGGCATAATGAATAAGGTCATGATTGCAGCCTTTTTATTCATATTTTTGCCTTTGGCGGGGTGTTATTCGCAGCAAGAAAAAGGCAAGGCGCAGGAAGAAAAAAGTGTTGATAAGCCGCATGATGATAAGTATGCGTGGGATTTCGGCCGGGTAAAAAAAGACCAGGTCCTAAAACACACCTTTTTATTGGGAAACGGCTCCCGGAAGACGATAACAATAAAAAATGTCAATACGACATGCGGGTGCGCTGCTTCTAAAGTCGATAAAACGGCCCTGGCGCCCGGTGAAACTACCAACCTCGAGGTGCAACTTAAGACAAAAGGTTACAAAGGCGAAGTCAAGCAGTATGTATATGTGCACACGGATAATCTTGACAATCCGGTTTTGAGGTTTATAATTAAAGCTTATGTTGAAGAGTAGGTAAAAGGGAGGAGAAAAATGTTGTTTTTACAGTTGAGGATGTGGTTTTTGCTCGTCGCCTTATTCGGCATTATCTATGCGGTTACGGTAATGATAGGCTCTTATATCGGCATAACCGATTTTTATTTTTACCTTATTCTCTCTCTGGCGATGATGTTTATCCAGTATATGATAGGTCCGAAGCTCGTTGAGTGGGCGATGCATATAAAATATATAAAGAAGACGGAACATCCCAGCCTGCACCAGATGGTAGAGGGCATGTGCCTGCGGGCAAATATGCCTCTCCCTAAAATCGGCATAGCCCAGATTCCTATACCCAATGCCTTTGCGTTCGGAAGGGGTATTGCGGACGGCCGCATATGCGTTAGTGAAGGGATTTTGAAACTGTTAGACGAAGATGAGTTAAGGGCGGTACTGGGGCATGAGTTAAGCCACCTGAAAAACCGCGACGTCCTGACTATAACCCTTCTTTCGGTTATTCCGATGCTCATGTACAGGGTTGCCTGGCATTTTCTATTTTACGGCCGCCGTCGCGAGGAGCGTTCCGGCAATACCGTTATAATAGGCCTTGTTGCATTTATCTTTTACTTCCTGACTAACCTTTTAGTCCTGTATGCCTCGCGCATAAGGGAGTATTTTGCGGATAGAGGGGCTGTGCTTTTGGGGAATAAGCCGCAGGCATTAGCCTCAAGCCTTTATAAACTGGCATACGGCTCTGCGCGCCTAAACAAGGGAGAATTAAAGGAAGTAGAGGGTTTAAAGGCGTTTTTTGTTAATGATCCCTCGCGCGCTTTAAGGGAAATCAGGGAATTAAGCCATCTGGATTTGGATAAAAGCGGCACTATTGATGGGCATGAATTGGAAGTATTGCGCGCAACAAAACAGGTTCGTTTAAGTTTCGGCGACAGAATACTGGAAATTTTGAGCACCCACCCCAACATGCTCAAGAGGATAAAGCAGCTTTCTGAATTAAAGGAAGCCCCAACTTATGGAGCGTAAGCGGACATAAGCCCGTTGGCTGAATTTACCCCACACCCAGAAAACAATAGCTTTCTAGATTGCTGGCTGGGCGTGTGGTTTCACTAAAAAATAAAAGATTGTCGTGTTCAATGCCCAAGAGTAAAAAGAGTATCCCTCAGGAGACCGCAAGAAGGCTTAGTTTATACCTAAGGAGCTTAAAGAGGCTAAGGGCAGGAGGCGTCAACCTCGCCTCTTCGGAAGATGTCACTAAATTTTTAAATGTCTCTCCTACCCAGTTAAGAAAAGACCTCTCTTATTTCGGGGAGTTCGGAAAGCGGGGCGTAGGTTACGATGTGAGCAGTCTGGTCAAGAACATTGAAAAGATTCTGGGGACGGATACCGTCTGGGGCATCGCCATAGCAGGCGTGGGGAAATTAGGCTCAGCGCTCTTAGGGTATCCGGGCTTCTTTGAATTTAACCTTAAAATATCCACTGCCTTTGACAGCGACCCGGCCAAGGTGGGAAAAATTATTGCCGGCATAAAAATCGAAGATATAAGCCGGCTGAAGCAGGTAATCCGGGAAAAAAATATTAAAATCGCGGTCCTCTCTGTCCCTGGCGAGGCTGCGCAGGAGACTGCCGAAAAGTTAGCCCAATGCGGCGTAAGGGCGATACTAAATTTTGCGCCGGTAAATTTAGTCCTGCCTAAGGACATATTTGTTTCAAACGTGGATATGGCTACGGAATTAGAGAGCCTGGTCTATAAATTAAAGAGAAAGGATTATTAAAAAATAATTATGCCCGTAAAAATCCTGGTTATAAATTGCGGAAGCTCTTCAATAAAATATCAGTTATTTGACATGCCCGAAGAAAAAATTATCGCCAAGGGCATGATAGAAAAAATCGGAGAAGAGTCGTCTTCCTTCATCCAGACGAGCATAAAAGGGAGAATTGAACTTCAAAGGCAGATTGCAAGCCATGAAGAGGGCCTAAATTTTATTATAGAGATGCTCATTGACGGAAAAGAAGGGGTCATTTCAACCGTCGAGGATATCTTTGCCGTAGGCCACCGGGTAGTCCACGGAGGCGAAGGATTCACGAAATCGGTATTGATTACCCATGAGGTAATCGCAGGGATTGAGGAATGCGCGGATTTGGCCCCTCTGCATAACCCTCCGAACCTGGTAGGCATAAAGGCAAGCAAAATGTTCCTTCCTCACTCAGCTCAAGTCGCCGTGTTTGACACCGCCTTTCATCAAACCATCCCGCCAAGGGCCTATTTTTACGCGGTTCCCGCAGAGCTCTACGAAAAGCACAAAATAAGAAGGTACGGCTTCCACGGCACATCGCACCGCTATGTCGCATACAGGCTCGCTTCGATATTAAAGAAAGATAAAAGGGAATTAAATATTATCAGCTGCCACCTGGGAAACGGCTGCAGCGTAACTGCAATAGAAAAAGGCGAATCCGTTGATACCAGCATGGGTTTTACTCCTCTGGAGGGCCTGGTAATGGGCACGCGTTCCGGAGACATTGATTTGGCGATAATATTCTATCTTATAAATAAAGGTTATTCTGTAGAATCTTTAAATAACCTGCTGAACAAAAAGAGCGGGTTGTTGGGCCTATCGGGGATAAGTAATGATATGCGCAATCTGATGGCGGCCAGGGATAAAGGCAACGCCAGGGCAAAGTTAGCCATTGATATATTTTGTTACCGCTTAAGGAAATATATAGGCGCATATATGGCTGTCCTGGGAAAGACCGACGCCATAATCTTTACGGGAGGCATCGGGGAAAATAACGCCGCAATAAGAAAAGAAAGCTTAAGCGGCATGGAAAGCCTGGGAATAGAAATTGACGATGAAAAAAACGCTAAAGCCACAAGGGGGGTCGAGGGGGAAATTACCAGTGAGGCCTCGAAGATAAAAGCCTATGTTATACCTACCGATGAAGAATTATCCATCGCCCTGGATACTTATGAAATTGCCTGCAAGCAGCATAAAAATCAAGCCTGAATTTTTTCCTTCCCATGTTTAAAATTATAAGAAAATTTGTCTTAGGCCCAAAAATACAATGTATTGTATTGGACGCCCCTCTTATTGCAAAAAAGGCGCAGGCCGGCCAGTTTGTCATTGTCAGGGTGCGGGAAAAAGGCGAAAGGATACCTTTAACCATAGCGGATTTTGATAGAAATGCCGGGACGATTACGATAGTTTTTCAGGAACTAGGCAAAAGCACGCGTTTATTCGGGAAATTAAGAGAAGGCGATTTTATCCCCGACCTCTTAGGCCCGCAGGGTAACCCTACTGAGGTAGAAAAATTCGGGAACGTTGCCGTGGTCGGGGGAGGCATAGGCGTTGCCGCAATTTATCCCCTGCTCAAGGAATTAAAAGAAAAGGCCAATTTTGTAATCACAGTAGCAGGGTACAAGTCAAAGGATTATGTATTCTGGGAGGATAAAATCAGCGCGGTTTCGGACCGGTTATTAATAATGACAGATGACGGCTCTTACGGGAGAAAAGGCCTGGTCACGGATTTGCTTAAAGAAGTTATAGGGGAAGAAAAAATAGACAGGATTTTTGCCATAGGTCCAACTATAATGATGAAGGCAGTAAGCGATTTGACAAAAGAAAAGAATATCAGGACAATCGTGAGCCTGAACTCGCTGATGGTCTGCGGCATGGGCATGTGCGGCGCCTGCAGGGTAACTGTAGGGGAGAAGACACATTTTACCTGTATGGACGGCCCGGATTTTGACGGGCATTTTGTCAATTTTGACGAACTGATGAAGAGGCTGGAAACTTACAAATCCGAAGAAAGTGAATAAAATAGAAAAAATCGCCGTAGCCATGCGCCAGCAGCCTGCGGCTAAAAGGGTAAAAAGTTTTAAAGAAGTGCCTTTGGGTTACGCCGAGAAAGAGGCTATTAAGGAGGCGTCCAGGTGTTTGCAATGTAAGGCCCGCCCTTGCGTATTGGGCTGCCCTGTGCTTATAGACATTCCGGAATTCATAAAGGCCATAAGAAAAAAAAGGTTCCAGCAGGCAATAGATATTATCCGCCGGCAGAATTGCCTGCCGGCTACCACGGGGAGAGTCTGCCCGCAGGAGGACCAGTGCCAGAAAGTCTGCCTGATGGGTAAAACCGGAGAACCTATTTCCATAGGAAGCCTGGAAAGGTTTGCCGCGGATTGGGAGCAGAAATACGGAAAGAGGATAAAGGCAGGGGTAATAAAAAAGGGGCCGGCAAAAAATAAAAGGGTTGCGGTTGTAGGCTCAGGCCCTGCGGGATTGACTGCTGCTTTTGAATTGGCAAAAAAGGGCTACCGGATTACGGTCTTTGAAGGGTTCCATAAATTCGGCGGTGTGCTTGTTTACGGTATCCCGGAATTCCGCCTGCCCAAGGCAATTGTATCCGTTGAAGTTGAATTGTTAAGAAAAATGGGAGTAAGTTTTTCCGCAAATACCCTTATCGGCAGGGTGCTGACTATCAAGGATTTATTCAAAGAAGGTTTTAGCGCTGTGTTTATTGGAGCGGGCGCGGGCCTGCCGAAATTTATGGGTATACCCGGCGAGAACTTAAACGGGATATATTCGGCAAATGAATTTTTAACCCGGGTAAATTTAATGAAAGCATATAAATTCCCGGAATATGATACCCCGGTTAAAAAAGGAGAAAGGGTTGCGGTTATAGGAGGGGGCAACGTTGCCCTTGACGCCGCCAGGACAGCTTTAAGGCTGGGGGCAAAAAAGGTTTATCTTATATATCGCAGGTCGGAGAAAGAGATGCCGGCAAGGGAAGATGAAATCAGGCGGGCAAAGGAAGAAGGATTAGAGTTTAAATTCCTGACTAATCCCGTAAGATACCTTTCGGATAAGGATGGGTTCGTAAAACAGGTAGAGTGCATTAAAATGCAGCTCGGCAAAAAGGATTCTTCGGGGAGAAAGGCGCCTGTCGCAGTCCACGGTTCGGAATTCAGGATTGGCATAAATGAGGTTATCGTGGGTATAGGCACAACCCCTAATCCCATAATCGCCCGGACTACCCCGGGCTTAAAGCTTAAAGGCCACGGCCAGATAGAGGCAGATGAGTTTGGCAGGACCTCTATCCCGGGTGTATTTGCCGCAGGGGATATAGTTAGCGGAGAAGCCACGGTTATAAACGCGATGGGTGGTGCAAAAAAATGCGCGGAGGCAATTGATGAATACCTCAGGCGGTAAGAGAATATTGATTACCGGCGCAACGGGATTTATCGGCAGGGCTCTCGTCAACGAGTTGGCAAAATCCGGGCACGAAATATTCGCCTTGGTAAGGAGGACAAGTAAAGCCGAACCGTTAAAGGCCCTGGGCGTTAATCTTATCTATGCCGATATAACGGACAAAGAAAGCCTGGACAAAGTTTTAAGTTATAAAATAGATGTTATTTTTCATTGCGCTGCCCTGGTTTCCGGCAGGGGCTTAAGAAAACTACGTAAGGCTAACGTTAACGGAACGGAAAATATATGTAAGTTGGCATTAAGCCTTGGCGTAGAAAGGATGGTCTATTTAAGTTCTGTTGCGGTGGTAAGCGGAAATAAGAATATTCCCTTGTATGAAGACCTGCCTTATAGCGCCAGTAATTCCTACGGGATTTCTAAAATAGAAGCGGAAAAAAAGGTATTGGAGTTCCGCAGGCAGGGCTTAAGGGTTGCGGTTTTACGGCCCTGTATGGTTTACGGCGAAGGAGAGCCGCATGCTTTAAGTAAACTCTTGTTTTTTTTAAAAAGGCGTATCTTCCCGGTTATAGACGGAGGAAGGCATAAATTGCACCTTGTTTATGTAGGAAATGTAGTCAGCGCCCTTATGCTTGCTTTGGAGAAAGAGGAATTCCTGAGTGGCACTTATTTTGTTGCCGATGATGAGGTATTGACGATAAGCGAGATATTTTCCATTTTAAGCAGGTCAATCGGAGGATTGGCGCCCTATAATCTTCCCTCCTGGGTTAAGCCCTTTCTTTTCAGGATTCCATATGCCGGAAAAAAATTCAAATTTTTCTTCCGCGACAGGGTTTACGACATATCAAAAATAAAGGCGCTCGGGTATAAAGCACCTTTTAATGCAGAAGAGTCCCTTGTTGAGACAGCCCGGTATTGGTTAAAAAATCCCTGAGAAAACTCCCCATATCCTTGCTCGTTACACTCGCAAGGATTTCGCTAAATCAAATTTAAGGTGCTTAATCTTTGCGCCTGTCTTTTACGTAGATGCTCTTGCCGAAGGTCTTGGCGTACTGTTTTAGTTCGGTGGCAATCTGGATGATTTCTGCGATGTGAGTGAATTTACGTTGTTCATTGGTGGCCACGCCGATGGAGATACTCATGATGGGGATTTTGCATAATTCGCCTGCCCGGTTTTTAGCTATGAAATACCCCTGTTTCCTGTCTTTTTCATCATAAAACGAAACTATATCCCTGTTAAAGTCTTCCAGGATTTTCTTGCATACCTCTTCCGTACAGTTCGGGGTGGTGATAAAAATAAAGTCATCGCCGCCGATGTGGCCGAGGAAGTCCGTAGAGTTCCCGTACTTTGCCAGCGCATTCATGATTATGGCCGCAGTATTATGTATGACTTTGTCACCCATCTCAAACCCGTAACGGTCGTTAAATTCCTTAAATTTATTTAAATCCACATACCCTACAGTGAGCGGCAGTTGCGTCTTCATCCTTTCTTCAAGTTCTTTTAGCAGGGTGACGTTTCCGGGAAGCTTGGTCAAGGGATTGGCATCCAGGTCGCGGGTTAAGCGGACAAGGGAGGCTTTAACACGGGCAAGGAGTTCCCCTGCCTCGATGGGTTTTTCAATATAATCGTCTGCGCCGGCATAAATGCCCTTTATTTTATTCAGAGGGTCTTTTGTATCCATAAGCAGGATTATATTCAGGTGGTGCAGGCGGAAATTCCCGCGGATGCTCTTGCAAAGCTCTATACCCTTGATATTCTCGCTTTCAAAGTCAGAGAGTACCAGATTAAATGAGCCGCTGTTTAAAAACTCTAGGGCCTGAGTTTGGTCGGCAGAGGTAAACAGATTATACCCTTCCCCCTGGAGCAGGCCGGAAAGGAATTCCTGGATTTGGGAATCTTGGCTTAAAATTAATATATTTCCTTCGGCTGCCGCCTGGCTCATGCGTTATCCTTAACTTATCATTTTCTTGCAGGTTTCCTGGATGTGCCTCATTGCCTCGGTGTTGAGTATCATGTAAAAGCTGCCCGTTATTTTTTCTTTCTCTTCTATAAACGTCGCCTCGGACATGACAAGGTAATCCCCGTTCTTATAGGGGCAGCTGGCCATAGTCACGACTTCCTTAATCGGGCCGCTGGCAAGCGTGGGTATGGAGGGGATAATCAAGGTTTTTAACAGTATGCTTAATGCGCCGGAATAAGATGCGATAACTACGTTGCCTATTTCTTTTATGGTGGATATGCCCATTTCGGTCAATAGGCCGCTGCCTTTTCTCCCGCTTCCTACAAATTTTGCGCAGAGGTCGATTAATTTAAAGGCGCTGGGCTCATTTAAGACAAA
>SBBM01000044.1 GCA_005239725.1 Planctomycetales bacterium
GACCGCCGGGAAGACTTCCGCGACAGGCGGAAAAATATAAAGGACAGGCGCGAAGATATCCGCGACCTCAAAAGAAGGCCTGGGTATAACCAGGGTTTGCATAAAGGTTATGATAAAGGCGTGCGCGACCATGGCAAGGGCATAGGTGCAGGCAATGGCCAGGGTTACGCGCATAAAAAGAATTTGAAAACAAAAGGCGCCGATTAAAATACGGTTATGAATTGTGAACCTGTCGATAATAATGAAGCGGAGTTAATCCGGCAGTTAAGGCAGGGTTCGCGCCCTGCCTTTGACGCCCTGGTTGAGATTTACAAAAATAAAGGTCTTTCTATTTGCTATAATTTAACAGGGAATATTGAAGACGCTAAGGATGTTTTGCAGGAAGTTTTTATCAAGGTTTACTTTAATATAAAGAATTTTGAAGATAAGGCGCGTTTTTCAACCTGGTTTTACCGCATCGCGGTAAATTCGAGTCTTGATTTTTTGAGAAAGAGGAAGAAAATGTATAACTTATTTACTTCCCTGCCGAAAAATGAGGAAGGCGAAGAAAAAGAGTTTCCTGATACCCGCTACGACCCGGCCAGGGTCTTATCCTCTAAGGAGTCAGCCGCGGTTTTGGATAAGTCTATCGCAGAGTTACCATATAAGCAGAGGGTAAGTTTTATTTTGAAGCATCAGAATGGCTTGAAGGCCCATGAGATAGCGGGAATACTAAAATGCGGGGTCCCTACGGTGAAGGTGCATATTTTCAGGGCAGTGAGAAGTTTGCAGAAGAAGTTTACGTCGGGAGGTTAATATGTTAGAGTGCCTCTTTGTTAGAAGAAAATTATACGGTTATTTCTGCCGGGAATTTGCAGAGGCAGAGCACGATAAGATAAAACAGCATCTCGATGCCTGCCCTGCCTGTCGCAAGAAATTGGAAGAGATAGAGGAGTTAATCAAGCTTGCCGAGGCAAGAAAAACTCCCGAAGTTAATGAAGCGTTTTGGCATGATTTTAAGACAGATTTAGACAGAAGGCTGAATGCCAGGTTAGTCCCTGAATTAAAATTAAGGCCAGGATTAATTTATAAGCTGCGGCCTGCCCTGGTTTATGCCTCAGTGCTCGTAATTATTCTGGGTTTGTGGACATGCCGTTTTGGCTCTCGTGCCAGACGGATTAATATTGCCCAGTCAGCGGAAGAGCTCGTTAATGAAATAAATCTTAATGACGAATTGAGTTTGGAATCCGGCCTTAACCATGACGAGGGCGCTTACATAGATGAATTTAACCTGCTCATCCAATTAGACGAAAGCCCGGCGTAAAGCTATTGTTTATAGCCCTTCCCTGTGGTATTATAATTAAAAAATATATGATAATCTATGGTCAAGACTAAAATAATCGCTACTTTAGGGCCTGCCTCAAGTTCCCCGCCTGTTTTACGAAAGATGATTCTGGCCGGATTAGATGTCGTCAGGCTGAATTTTTCTCATGGGGCACATGCGGAACACAAAAGCCGTATCAGGCTGGTCAGGGAATTAAATAAAAAATACCGCCGGAATATAAAAATCCTGGGAGACCTGGAAGGTTACCGTATAAGAATAGGCAGTCTTAAAAATCCGGTTGAGCTCAAAAAAAGACAGGTAATTTATTTAAGGCAAGGACCAGGAGCTTCCGGGGACAATGTTGTTCCCTTTGATTACACAGGGGATTTAAAAGATATAAAAAAGGGTCGGTATATTTATATTGATGACGGAAATATTGCCTTGCTGGTTAGGGGGCATAAAAATAAATGCCTGGAGACAAAAGTTATAGTTGGCGGAATTTTAAAGCCGCACAAGGGAGTTAATATCCCGGGCGCAACATTAAAGTTTTCCGGGGTTAGAGAGAAGGACAAGCTTGATATAAAATTTTGTATTGAAAATAGGCTTGATTATATTGCCCAATCTTTTGTCAGGAGCAAGAAAGATATTTTGGAAGTAAGACGGCTGTTAAAGCCCGGGGCATATAACCCGAAGATAATCGCAAAAATAGAGAACCGTGAAGGCATTAAAAATATAGGCGGGATAATCAGCGTTTCTGACGGTATTATGGTCGCGCGCGGAGATATGGGGGTCTCTCTTCCCATATATGAGGTTCCGCTAGTTCAGAAACGAATAATTCAAGAGTGTAAGAAAGCCGGGAAATTTGTAATTGTAGCGACGCAAATGCTTGAAAGCATGACGGAGAATTTAAGGCCTACGCGGGCAGAAGTTTCGGATGTGGCAAATGCCATAATTGACGGTGTAGATTATGTTATGCTTTCGGCGGAGACCGCGGTCGGCAGTTATCCCGTAGAGACAGTAGGAATGATGAACCAGATAATCAAATTTACCGAGGGAAATTTAAAATTATGATTCAAAGGGGGGTCGCGACATTTACCTTGGATTCCGGGACTTGCCCCAGGTGGCTTTTTGAGCGCATGGTGCGCCTGGGCAGGCAGATGGTGTCTATTTTAGTCCAGGAATATGGTCCGGATGAGTTTATCCGCAGGATTGCCGACCCGGTGTGGTTTCAGTCTTTAGGCACAGTCCTGGCTTTTGACTGGAATGCCTCAGGCCTGACTACTATTTTAACCGCGGCCCTGAAAGAGGCCATCCGCGGGGCTGAAAAAGATTTGGGAATATTTATCTGCGGCGGTAAAGGCAAAACTTCCCGTAAGACCCCCGATGAGATTAGGGACTGGGGGCAGAATTTAAGCCTGCCTGAGTCGAAAGTAGATAATTTGGTTTATAATTCAAAGATGGCGGCCAAAGTTGATTCCAGCCTTGTGCAGGACGGATTCCAGATTTATCACCACAGCTTTTTCTTTTCTAAAAAAGGGGTATGGGCAGTGGTGCAGCAGGGGATGAACACGGCTAATCAGACAGCCAGGAGGTATCACTGGTATTCAGAGAATATTACCGACCTGGTTTGCGAGCCTCATTCAGGGATTATCAGCCAGGTTAAAGTCCCGGCATTGAATTTAACCGCCAAAGAAAGCCAGAATACGCGTGAAATCAGCACGGAATTGGTGCAGGGCAATTACAACAGCTTGATTAACGATATCCAGATTTTAAGAAAACACTCTTGCCGGTTATCGCGGGCGGTTTCTTTGAAATCCGGCGAAAGCCGCCTGACTTTATTGAAGTTGGAAAATAGGGAATACCGCTACCATTCTGTTTTAAGCGAAGATTTTTCTAAGAGCAGGTATCTGGAGAGGATTTTATTTAAGGCCTGCGAGGCAAGCCCCGAGAGTTATGAAAGGCTTTTGAGCCTTGAGGGTGTCGGCCCGAAAACCATGCGGGCATTAAGCCTAGTTTCCGAGATTATTTACGGGGCAAAGCCATCTTATGAGGACCCGGCGCGGTATTCTTTTGCCCACGGCGGAAAAGACGCAACGCCGTATCCGGTTGACAGGAAAACTTATGATTTCACCATAGAATTCCTGCGGATTATTCAAAGAATGAAGTTGCCTTTTTCGGAAAAAAATGAGATTATAAATAGGCTGAGGAAGAATGGTTGATGTGACTGGCGGAGATTTAGACTGGCAAGGCGCTCCCTGTTTAACCAGACGGGCGGTATCGCTTCTCTGCCAAAGATAAAAAACTATAATTATTTCGGGTGGGCAAGTGGCGAATTTGATAACGAAAACTTGGCCTGGATAGAAAAATTCCGCAAAGGCAATAAAGAGTTATATATTTTCTTTAAACCCTTTAAATACGAAGCGGGCCAAACTGTCAGGTTTGATAATGAGATATTAATGTATAATCTGAGCTTGGAGAGAAAGTCTGTTTCCGTAACTTTAACCGGCATTTTCGGGAATAAGCAAAATTTAAACCCGAAGCAGGAATTATTGCTGAGGGCCCGGAATGCACCAGAATACCTTGAAGTGGAATATTAAGTAAGGAGAATCAAATGAGAGTAAGGATTTATTACCATCACACCGATTGCGGCGGCGTAGTCTATTACGCTAATTACCTGAAATTCCTGGAGGAGGCGCGCACAGAGTTCCTTGAGGAAAAGGGGGTGCATATCAAGGATTTATGCGGCCGCGGGATATTATTTGTAGTTGCGCGCCAGGAGATAGATTATAAAGCCCCTGCTTTTTACGGCGATACCCTTGATGTCAAGGCAAAATTAAGCGGCCATTCCAACGTGAGACTGGAATTTGAGCAGGATATCAAGAACCAGGCGGGGCAGCTCATTTCAAAGGCAAAGACAATACTTGTCTGTATTGATAAAAACTTTAAGCCCCAAGCCATTGCGGAGGATATTAAGAAAAAAATATGCTCAACCGCCGCGAAATAGCAAAATTAATAAAAGAAAGCAAGCTCATTGAAGGTTATATTGACCTGGATACCCAGCTTACGCCTAACGGCTTTGATTTGACCGCAAACAGCCTTTTTGAATTTAATGCCCGTGGCGCTGTGGATTTTTCTAATAAGGAAAGGGTAATTCCCGAAGGCAGGGAAATCCCCGCTAAAAAGAAAAAGCCGGAAGATAAATTCGGCTGGTGGAATTTAAAAAAGGGAATATATAAAATAAAGACCAACGAAACGGTTAACCTGCCGCGGAATCTGATTGCCCTGGCCTTCTCGCGCACCTCTCTTCTGCGGGCAGGCGTATTTACCCAGCACGGAGTCTGGGATGCCGGTTTTAACGGCAAGGGCGAATTTATTCTTTCGGTCGGAAATCCGAAAGGTTTGAAACTTAAACAGAACGCCAGGGTAGCCCAGCTTACCTTTCTGAGGATAAACGAAACCGCTAACGGTTACAACGGTATTTACCAGAATAAAAAATAAAGGTTAGGATGCCAGCAAGAGCCATAAGGTTTATCCCATTATTTTTGCTTATCTTTACAGTAAGGGTAGAGGCTGATACCGTGTACCTTAAGAACGGCCGTTCCGTAGAGGGCCTTATAAAAAGCGAAAGCCGGGATAGCCTTGAATTGGATATCGGATTCGGCACTATCGGTTTCAGCAGGAAAGAAATAGAAAAGATATACAGGTCAAAGCCCGAAGAAATAGATGCGATACGCCAAAAATGGGTAAAGGATAAAATTAAAAGAGAAACCAGGATGAAAGATGAGAGGCGTAAAATAGAACTTCAGCCGAAACAGGTTGAAGTCTCCCGTGAATCCGGCCACATATTCGTTGACGCAAAGTTGAATAAGAAAGTCGATGCCCATCTTTTGATGGATACCGGCGCATCCATGATAATGCTTACCAAGGATATGGCAGAGCGGCTGGGCATAAAAACAGACAGCGGGAGCGCAAAGGATATTATCCAGTTGCAAGTGGCTGACGGCCGCAAGGTCAACGGAAAAGTCGTAGTTTTAGACAGCGTCAATGTCCAGGGGGTTGAGGTAAAAAACGTTGAAGCAGCTGTTTTGTTTGAAGACATCGGCGATACCACTTTTAAGGACGGGTTACTGGGGATGTCCTTTTTGAACAGGTTTAATTTTAAGGTTGATTACAAATCCGGCAAGTTGACTCTGGAAAAGACGGAGTAGAAGATGAAATCTTATACGGAGTATTTATCCTTTAACACAAAACATGAACGCGAGTTTATCAATATCACTCCCCAGGTTATCCAGGCAATTACCAGGAGCGGGGTAAGAGAAGGTTTATGCCTGGTAAATGCCATGCATATTACCGCAAGCGTGTTCATTAATGACGATGAAGAAGGGTTACATCAGGATTTTAGCGAATGGCTTGAGAGGCTCGCCCCAGCCGGTAAGGATAAATATAAACATAACCAGAGCGGTGAAAATAATGGCGATGCGCATTTAAAGCGGACGGTTATGGGGAGGGAGGTGGTAGCCGGCATAACCAAAGGGAGGCTTGATTTTGGGCCCTGGGAGCAGATTTTTTACGGCGAATTTGACGGAAGGCGGCCGAAAAGGGTATTGGTCAAAATTATCGGGGAATAATTTTTGGGGAGGGAAAAATGGCAAAATATCTAAAGATGTGGCTGGTGTTATTGCTGGGGGTAGGTTTAATCTTTGGCTTGACGGGTATGGTTATGGCTGAAGATGAAGCAAATAACGAGGCTGAGGTTTCTGATGATTCAGGGACAGCCTCCGGAACTGATACCGCAAAGGGAGAGATAAAAGGCGATTTACAGGAATTGAATAAAATACGGCAACAAATTAAAGAAAATGCCGAGGCTGCGCTCCAGGAAGAAAAGGATTTACGCGACCAGATTCATGAGGCAATGCAGTCAGGCGATTATGAAACTGCCAAGGAATTAAGGGAGCAGTTTAAAACTATGCATCAGGAGAATATAGCGCAGAAGCAGGAAGATATGCAATCTCTGCGGGAGGCACGACAGGAATTAAAGGGCGACCTTAAGGAGGCCGGAATCCCTCCGAAACAACTCCCTCCAAAGGCTAAAGATAAGATTGAAGATATCCGCGACAGGCGCGAAGAAGTCCGCGACCGCAGGGAAGACATCCGCGATAGACGAGAGGATATCAAGGATAGGCGCGAAGATATCCTTGACCGTAGAGAAGATATCTGGGACCGTCGACACGAAGGTGGCCGTTGGGATAAATTAGAGGATATCAAGGACCGCAGGGAAGATGTGCGCGATAGGCGGGAAGACATCAAGGAGCGACGGGAAGACATTCGCGACCGCCGGGAGAATATAAAAGATAGGCGGGAAGATATCCGCGACCAAGGGTTGCATAAAGGCCACGGAAGAGGAGTAAGAGACCACGGAAAAGGCGTAGGCACAGGAAGAGGCCAGGGCGGGATGCATAGACGTAGATAATTAAAAAACGGGGTCAGAATTATTTTTTTTGACGGGGCCTACGCAGAAAAATAATTCTGACCCCAATAATCCATAATCCATGCAGATAAAAAATTGCGAAATTAAACTGGTTCAGGGAGATATCACGGAATTAAAGGTTGATGCGATTGTTAATGCCGCAAACAATGAACTTGTTATGGGGGGAGGGGTTGCCGGAGCCATAAAAAGAAGGGGCGGCAAAGTTATTGAAGACGAAGCAGTAAAAAGGGGGCCGATAGAGATAGGCCAGGCGGTTTATACTTCCGCAGGGAGCCTGAAGGCCAAATACGTTATCCACGCCGCAACCATGGGCATGGATTTTAAAACTGATGAAGCGAAAGTCCGTAATTCCTGCAGGGCTTCTTTAAAAATCGCGGAGAAATTAAAAATAAACTCTATCGCCTTTCCGGCCTTAGGCTGCGGAGTGGGAGGATTTCCTTACCTGGCATCCGCTAAGATTATGGCCCAGGAAGTATTTAGGCACCTGAAGGAAGACGAACCTTCTTTGAAAGAAGTGGTTTTCTGTCTTTATGATAGAGAAACCTATGAAGTATTCAATAAAGGTGTTATAGGTTATCTGGAATATATCACTACCAAATTACAAAACGGACCTTTTACTACTGTAGATGCAATTATAGAGATAGACGAAGGTGTGGTTTTAATAGAACGCAGTAACCCTCCGTTTGGCTGGGCATTGCCAGGCGGGTTTGTGGATTACGGCGAGAGCCTGGAAGAGGCAGTCAGGCGGGAGGCAAAAGAAGAGACAGACCTGGATTTATTAGAATTAAAACAATTCCATACCTATTCACAACCTGGAAGAGACCCGCGTTTTCATACCATTTCCACTGTTTATATTGCTAAAGCCAAAGGCAAGCCTAAATCCGGCGATGACGCGGCCGGATTAAAAGTCATAAGTTTGAGCGAAATTCCGAAGTTAGACTTCGCCTTTGACCACAAAAAAATTCTCCAGGATTACGTTAATTACAAGGGTAAGCCTTAAGATGCAACACTAAGAAAATAGGGGACGTTTCCCTTGATTGCTACCCCTTGTTATTCAAAGAGTTACAAAGGGGTTAAGTGGATTTTCCAAAAACCGCTGGATTGCCTTTTTCGTCTTATAAATGGTCTAGTAATCCAAACTGTGCTTTCCTAGCTGTATGTATTGCAATAGGTTATAAGGAAGGGAAACGTCCCCTAATGCTAGGATTCTTCGCGCAGTTGTTTTTCTGCATCCACAACATCGCGGTTTATGACCCGGATACATTCATTTATTTTCTCCCGTAATATATGGGAAGAAATTTTTACGTCATTCATTTCTCTTAAAATCTGCACACTCATCCGGAAATAGCGCACTACCTCGCCTTCATCGGTATCCGTAAACTTTAAAATATCCTGGAAATTCGTCCTGCGCAGCCAGGCCTCCATGCTTGAGCTTAAATGGAAGGCGCAGGGTTTAGTCAGAGGGTAAATCCGGTATTTTATTTCCTTGCGTTTTATCTGGCCGTATATATTTTCGCAGATATCTTTTATCTTCCGGGAATTTTTTGAGAGGTGCGTAAGGTGCTGGTTTTTCCTCGGCTCAAAGACCGTCGCTGCCACGATAACCCCTAATCCGGATTCATCCAATTGCTCTAAAATATTTTGGGCATAGAATTCGGATAAAATTAATTCGTACCCGTAAACACTCTTGCCAAACATGCCTTTCGAAGTTAAGGTGCCGTTTTCTATAAAACCGGATTCTTTAAGCAGTCTTAATTTCATTTCCATAAGCCTCAGGGCCTCTTTCTGTTCCTGTTTCCGGGACTGGAAATAATGTAGCGACTTCGGGTATATATCAAAAAGAGAATCTTTGTATTTTTCATAAAGGTTAAGGATGGTGGCATAAGAATTATTCAGCTGGCTTTTCACCTCTTCGGGCTTTCCGTAAATTACCTGTTTTACATCTTCATATTTTACCCGGCGGGGGTTTACCCGGCAGAAAACAAAACCTTCCTTATCTAAAGCCCGTCTTCCTGCCCGGCCGGCCATCTGGTAGAAATCCCGCACTTTTAATATGCGCAGGTAACGCCCGTAGAATTTTTTCAGCTCATCAAAAATAACCGAGCGGCTGGGCATATTTATCCCCAAGGCAAAGGTTTCTGTGGTAAATATAAGCTTAAGCAGCCTGCTTGTAAAAAGCCGTTCAATGACTTCTTTTAGAGTAGGCAGCATTCCGGCGTGGTGATAGGCAATCCCTCTTTTGATGAGCGGCGCCAGGCGGCTGGCCGTCCTTTCGTGCTTTAAATGGTAACGCCGGCATAAAGATTCGTATAGCGACATAATTTGCGCCTGTTCGCCTGAATTTAAGAAATTATACGTATACATTTCCCAGGCCAGGTCTTCGGCCCTTTTCCTTCCGAAGACAAAGTATATGCAGGGGAAGCCGTCTTTGCGGCAGATGTAATCTATAAGCGCGCTTATTTTATTCGGCTTTGTGTACCTTAACCTTTTTAAATCGTCTATTTTATCGATTACCTGATTTTGCGCCTGAAGGAAGAAATGCAAAGGCACCGGCCTTTTTTCTTCAACAACGATTTTGACAGTTTTTTTATGTATGGATTCAATCCAGGCGCCGAACTCTTTAATATTGGGTATGGTTGCGGATAGTCCTAATATATTCAGATGTTCAGGCATAAATAGCAGAGACTCTTCCCAGACCGTGCCTCTTTCCGGGTTATCGATGTAATGGATTTCGTCAAAGATAATCCAGGAGTATTTTTTAAGGCTTTCAGGTTCATCCAGGATTTTGTTGCGGAATATCTCCGTAGTCATAATAAGTACCGGGGCCTCGGCGTTTAGGGACACGTCTCCGGTTAGTATGCCTATATTATCTTTGAATTGGTTCTGGAAATCGCGGAATTTCTGGTTGGATAACGCCTTAAGTGGAGCAGTGTATATTACGCCTACTTTATTCTGGAGGGAACTCAGGATTACGTGTTCTGCGATTGCGGTTTTTCCACTGCCGGTGGGCGCAGAGACGATTACAGAGTAACCCTCATTTATATAATTGATCGCCTCTTCCTGAAAACGGTCGTAAAGCATAGTATTATTATAATCCAAAAATATCTCATTTCAAGCCAGTTGATTTTAATGGCTAATTTCTATTGAAATTTTCACGTAAGTGTGATATATTTCTATAAGATAAAACTATTTGCTTTTTATGGAAAAAAATCAAACTAACCCCCCAGCCATTTGCCACACCGAGCATGGCCATATACTTGTCATAGACGATGACGACGGAGTGCGCGAGTCTTTAAAGATGCTCCTTGAGCACCACGGTTTTACGGTTACGGCAACAAGGGATGGCGAGGAGGGCCTGCGGGTTATCGAAAGCAGTAATATCCATATTGTCCTCTGCGATATCGTGATGCCCAGGATGGACGGCATTGAATTCTTAAAGCGGGTTCACGAGTTCAACCCCTGCGTTGAGGTTATCATGTTTACCGGCCACTCCAATATTGATAATTGCATAGAGAGCGTCGAGAAGGGCGCCTGCGAGTATTTGCTCAAGCCGGCGCGCATAGATAAGATCCTCGAGGCGATTGCCAGGGCCCAGAGGAATGTACACGAAAAACAGGAGATGATTAAGAAGGCGTTAGGGGTTCCTAAACCGGAGAAGACAGAATAGGAGGCAGGGGGATGTCGAAAAAAATAAATATTCCGTTAGGCGTCAGGATTTTCTTGGGGTTTTGCTCCATTTTTATTTTACTGGGCATTGTCGGCAGCATTGCCTTTTTAGGGATGAACCGCACAGTGCGGAATGCGGAAAAGGCTATCTACGGGGATAAGCTTGATGCGGAACTTGCCCAGAGGGTTGTTGACCATTTGACCTGGGTGAATAAATTAAACGCCTTCCTTAAGGATGAGAATGTCCGCATACTCGATATTCAACTCGACCCTACGAAGTGCGGTTTCGGCTTATGGTATTACGGCGATGGCCGTAAGGATGCCGAGAAGCACCTGCCGCAGCTCACCCCTGTTTTCCGTTCTATTGAGGGACCTCATAAAAAACTCCACGAGTCCGCAAGCCACATCAAGGATGTATTCCGCCGGGCTGACCCCTTTTTGCCCGGTCGCATCAGCGCAAATATTGTCGAACATTATACCTGGCTTGAGAAGTTTAAGGTGATATTTTTAGATAATAAGACCAAGGTGGATGCGGAATTAGACCCTACAAGGTGCGGTTTAGGCATATGGCTTTACAGCGATCAGGCAATGAGTGCATATGAGAATGGTTCTATGGAATTCAAAAATAACTTTGACGGCATCGCAGTGCCTCACACTAAACTCCACGAAGCAGGAGCCCGCATTCTAGATGCCTTAAAATCGCGCGAGGGTGATTTATCAGCTGGTCGGGCCGAAGCCAAGAGAATTTTCGATGAACAGATGACTCCATTTTTTAATGAGGTTATAGTGAGGCTTAGCGCCCTGAAGGAGGAGGCGGAAAATGTCCTTTCCGGCATGCATAAGGCGGAGAAGATTTACAACCGGGAAACTGCGCCTGCGCTGCGGGAACTGCAAATATACCTTAATGAAGCCCGCGAAATTATAAAAAAGAATGTTTTGGGCAAAGACATTATGCTCAAGAGCGCTAACCAGGCAAAGCGCGATATTTCAACCACCAGCATTATTTCCATCCTCATCGGCATAGTCCTGATGGTTTTTCTAACGCGTAGTATTACCTCAACGTTGCGCAGGATATTAGGCGTATTAATACAGGGGGCCCAGGATATTGCCTCTGCTTCATCCCAGGTCTCCGCTTCTTCCCAGCAGGTCTCTCAGGGAGCGACAGAGCAGGCTGCTTCCATTGAAGAAACAACCAGTTCCCTTGACGAAATGAAAGTGACTATCCGCCACAACGCCGATAACGCTAAGCAGGCGGATCTTTTGGCGCAGAATGCGCGTGACTCCGCCGGCCAGGGAGATGTGGCCATGAGGGAGATGAAAGACGCAATGAAAGAAATCAACGATGCCTCCGCTAAAATCTCAAAAATCATCAAAACCATAGAGGAAATTGCCTTTCAGACGAATATCCTGGCTTTAAACGCCGCAGTTGAAGCAGCGCGCGCCGGAGAGCACGGGAGGGGTTTTGCGGTTGTGGCTGAGGAAGTGCGCAATTTAGCCAAGCGTTCAGCCAATGCCGCCAAAGAAACCGCGAGTATGATTGAAGACAATGTCGCAAAGACAAACCACGGCTCAGATATTGTCGGCAAAGTTGCAGGTGCCTTAAAAGATATAGTTGAGAATTCCAATAAAGTTGCCGCAATCGTCTCTGGCATCGCAGAAGAGAGCGCAAGGCAGGCAGAAGGGGTTGACCAGGTTGCCAATGCCATGAGCCAGATGGATGAAGTGGTCCAGCAGAACGCCTCATCCGCCGAAGGGGCTGCTTCGGCCTCGGAAGAGCTTGCCTCCCAGGCAGAAGTCTTAAAAGGTATGGTGGGAGAACTGAAAAAACTTATTACGGGTTCTGCAGAGTATGCTGCTGTGGTTTCAACTAAATTATCCGGCCCGGAGAGGCGCGCGGCCTTAAAGCGCGCTGAACCCAAAATAAGTACGAAAGAATTAGAGAAAGAGACCCGTAAAGAGGGGCCAAAGCTCCTTAAGCCCGAAGAGGTTATCCCTTTTGATGATAAGGAAATCAGGGATTTTTAATCATAGTATCCCGCTTCGCGGGATTTCGCTAAATAAAAATTTTTTGTGCTCAAGGAGGCAATTGTTATGACGCCTGATGAGGGTAAACAGAACATAAGCGCCCGTGCCACGGCTAAAGAAGGGAAATACCTCACCTTTGCTTTAGGCACTGAAGAGTACGGTTTAGAGATACAGCATGTCCGCGAAATTATCGGTCTCATGGAGATAACCCCTGTGCCGCAGGTGCCTGCCTATGTTAAGGGCGTTATAAACTTAAGAGGAAAGATTATTCCTGTGATTGATATCCGCAATAAGTTCGGCATGATCCATGTAGAGTATACGGCGGAGACCTGTATTATTGTAATGGAGGTTAGAGGTACCTTGATGGGGATTATCGTAGACAGGGTATGCGATGTCCTTGAAATCATGCAGAAAGACATTGAATCTTCGCCGATGTTTAGCCCCGATGTCAATGTCAGTTTCATCTTAGGGATAGGCAAAGTCGGCGACCGCGTGCGCATACTATTGGATATCGAAAAGATTCTCCTGGCTGACATTAAGGTAACGGTTAACGGTTCTATTTAAAACATTCGTGAAACCCCCGCCGTTTTTATGGATAATAGAGGCAAAAAATCCACATTCTCTTTAATCGAAGAATTAGCAATTAGCGCCGTATCTTTCAATGCCGCCTCAAAAGAAGATGTTTCCCGCCTTGGAGAACAGTTAAAAAATTTTGAAGAAACAGCGGAAAAGGAAGGTTTCTCGGCCATAGGCGAAGCCGTCCCTCTCATTACAGAGGTAATATCCTTTCTTTCTACCGATAACCCGGAGGTTTTTCGCGAACTCCTATTCTGCTGGATTGCCCTTATTCAGGAGGCCCTGGCTAGCCCCGACGCTCATTCCATTGACAGCGCGCAATTTTCCGAAGGCATTAAAAAACAATTTTCCGAAATTATTGTCCGGATGGAAAGGCAAAATAAGCCTGCGCAGGAGCCGCCCGATTTTGTGCCCCAGGTACCTGTGCTTGATTTATCCGAGGGCCCGGCCATCCTCCAGGAGTTTGTCACGGAATCCACCGACCATTTAGAAAATGCCGAAGAGTCTTTGTTGACCCTGGAGAGTTCTCCCGGAAACCTGAAAGAGATAGACAAAATTTTCAGAAGTTTTCATACGATTAAAGGCATGGCCAGTTTTCTTAACCTGGAAGACATACGGATATTAAGCCATGACACCGAAACAATGATGGATTTTGTGCGTAAAGGGACCATGGCGTTGAAAGAGGACATCACCGGAGCAATATTGCAGTCTATTGACGCGATGCGCAGGCTACTTGGCCTTTTGAAAGAGCAGGTAGGGCTTAACGGCGTTTTAAAGAACCCTTATTTTGATATTTCGCCGCTTATCCGTAAGATGCGGGATATTATCCGCGCCGGACAAGCCGCAGGGGCCCCCGCGCCGGCGAAAAGGATAGGCGATATACTTATCGAGAAAGATATTATCAGCGAGCAGGAGTTATCCGCGGCTTTAAAGCAGCAGGAGTTCGGCGAAGCAAAGAAAATCGGCGAAATCCTCGTAGGGATGGGCGCTGCCACGCCTGCGCAGCTTGAGCGGGGGCTCGCCGAGCAAAAGGCCATTACGGTTGCGGGAGAGGCCATCAAGATTTCCGTAAAGAAACTCGATGATTTGGTTGATACCATGGGGGAACTGGTGATTGCCGGGACCCAGGTTATCCATCATCCGGAAATTTCCGCTTTAGAGGATACGCGCTTGCGCAAAGAGATCGCGCAGTTAGACAGGATTATCCGGGATGTCCAGAATATTTCCATGGCAGTCCGGCTTATGCCTATACGCCCGGTTTTTCAAAAGATGACCCGTTTAGCGCGGGATTTATCGCAAAAGGCCTCAAAAAAAATCGAAGTCAGGGTAAGCGGCGAAGACACTGAAGTGGATAAGAATATTACGGAGCTCATAAGCGACCCCCTGGTGCATATGGTGCGCAATGCCATTGACCACGGCATAGAGCCGCTTGCCCTGCGCCGGGAGCGCGGCAAGCCCGACACCGGCACAATAAGCTTAAACGCCTATCATAAGGGAGGAAGCATTATCGTCGAGCTAGCCGATGACGGGGGCGGGCTTGATAAGGAAAAAATCTTTAAGCGCGCTATTGAGCGCGGCTTAGCCGGGCAGGGAGAGAATTTGTCCGATGAACAGATTCATCGTTTTATCTTCGAGCCGGGGTTTTCCACAGCCGACCAGGTGACGGATGTTTCAGGCCGCGGGGTGGGCATGGATGTGGTCAAGCGTAATATCGAGCAGCTCCAGGGAAGGATTGAGATCCAGACGCAATACGGCCAGGGCACGAAATTTTCCATCCGCCTGCCGCTTACCCTTGCCATTATCGAAGGTATCGTTATCGGAGTGGGAGGAGAACGTTATATCCTCCCGATTTTTGCGGTCCTGGAATTTATCTGCCCTAAAAGTGAGGATATTTCTACGGTCGCCAATAAGGGCGAATTGATAATGGCCCACGGAAAATTATTCCCCATTGTGCGTCTTGACCGTTTTTTTAATGTCCGCTACCGCAGCGAAACAATCGAAGAGATGACCGGGTGCCTGGTGAATTCGGATTACGGACAAATCTGTATTTTGATAGATGAGCTTATCGGCCAGCAGCAGGTGGTGATTAAGAATTTAGGCGAATACCTGAAAGGCACAAAAGGGCTTTCGGGAGCGACTATACTCGGGGACGGCCGGGTCGGCTTAATCCTGGACGTAAACAGCATTGCCGGCCTTGCCCGGCAACAGGAGAGGTCTAAGGTTTTTTGATGGAGCCCAAAAAGGTTTTTTTATTGCCGGCAGAGATGCATCTGGAGAAAGAGCCGGCGGAGATTTCCACTTTACTGGGTTCCTGCGTAGCGGTATGCCTTTTTAACCGGAGCCTTTTTATCGGCGGGATGAACCATTTTATGCTGGATAAGACCCCTGGAGGCATTGAGCCTTCGGGAAAATTCGGGGATTATGCCACAGTATCCCTGATTGAGGCCATGTTTACTTATGACGCGCATCCGGAAAATATCCAGGCCACTGTCTTAGGAGGCGGCAACGTCATCGGCCACCTCAACATCATAGGCGGCATCGGCACGCGTAATTTAGCCGTCGCCTTCGATACTTTAGAAAAATACGGCATAACTGCCGTGGATAAACAGCATATAGGCGGAGATTGCGGCCGCAGGTTGTATTTTAAGACCTGGAACGGCGAACTTATTGTGCGCACCATCGAGAAGTCGGAAGAAACCAGAATAATCGCAGCAAAGAAAAAAGACCTTTCCCGGCGTAAGATTACCGTGCTTGTCGTTGACGATTCCAAGATCATCCGCACGATTATCTCCGATTGCTTATCAAGCGACCCTGATATTGAAGTCGTAGGACAGGCATCCGACCCTTATGAGGCGCGGGAGTTACTGCTTGAATATGACCCGGATGTCGTCTGCCTGGATATTATTATGCCTAAGATGGACGGCATAACTTTCTTAAAGAAACTTTTCCTATATAAACCAAAGCCGGTTATTGTTATTAGCACAGTAGTGCAAAAAAACTCTAAAATCCGGAGGCAGGCCGAACGGATAGGGGCGGTTGATGTTATTGACAAGGCGGAGCTGGATATCTATAGGGACCCCGACAGGGTCAGGGAGGTTTTAGCCACAAAAGTCAAGCTTGCGGCAGCGGTATTTGTAAAAAAGAAGACTAAGGAGCAGCTGGATAATATCCGATAAAAGGTAGAGCTTATGTTCTTCCCGGAAGAATACGATATTTTAATCAGCGATGCCGAATATAAGGATATCGCCGACCTTGTTTATAAATGGAGCGGCATAAACCTGGGAGTTAATAAAAAGGCCCTGGTTAAGACGCGCCTCCTGAAGCGGATACGCTACTATAATTTTAAGAGCTTCGAAGAATATTATGCGTACCTGCGTGATGAATCGCATAAGGAGGAGCTCGTCGAGTTTATTAATGCGATATCAACTAATGTAACCTCGTTTTTCCGCGAAGAAAAGCATTTTAAGATTTTAGCGGAGTCGGTATTACCGGATATCGTGCAAAGGAAAGATAAGGAGGAAAGCAATAAAATCCGCATCTGGTCCTGCGCCTGCGCTACCGGCGAAGAGGTATATTCAATACTGATAACCCTGGCCGAATATCTTAAAGACCTCTCGGCCTGGGACATTAAGGTCTTAGGCACGGACATATCGCTTAAGGTGCTGGCATATGCCAAAGAAGGAGTTTACGACATAGATAAGGTTAAAAATATGCCGCCTTTGTTGCTGAGCAAGTATTTTGACGAAGGGTGGCAGGGGAACAACAGGTTCTACAGGGTTAAAGATTCCTTAAGGGAAAAAGCGGTCTTCGCAAGGCTTAACCTTATGGACAAGGTGTTCCCCTTTTCGAGCAGGCCCGACGTTATTTTTTGCCGCAATGTCATGATTTACTTTGACAATAAGACCAAGCGCGATTTAGTCAAAAAGATTTATGATTGTTTGGACAAAAAGGGATACCTGTTTACCGGGCATGCCGAAAACCTTTTAGGCATGGATGCCGGATTTAAGAACATTGCGCCGGCAGTTTATAAGAAGATAGGTGGCAATTGAAAAATAACCTCCAGTTTTACCGTTGTATACTTGAAGCCGGGCAGGTAGTTTTCAGCGGTAGACCCTCGCTCCTCTCCTCGGTTTGCGGCAGCGGGGTCGTGGTTACTCTATGGGACAGGATAAAGCGCTCGGGAGGAATGGCCCATTGTATTTTTCCGGAGCGCCGTTTACAGCAAAGGCCGACAAATTACCATGCGGATATCGCTATCCCCTTGCTTATCAGGGAGTTTTTAAACCGCACAAATTATGCCTTTGGCTTAGAGGCGCAAATCTTCGGTGGAGGGAGCCTGCGCGAAGTCTCCCTGAACACTGCCTCTAAAACCGTCAAGGCTGCCAGGAGGATACTCCGGAAATTTAATATCCCCGTGACCTCCGAAGACACCGGCGGCGGAGTAGGCCGCAAAATCATCTTTAATACCTTTTCCGGGGATGTGATTGTCTTGAAGACAAAAAAGATAAGGCTGACCGATTGGGCCCCGGACTACAAAATAGCATGTTACATTTAAAAAAAATCCGCGTGCTCATCATCGATGACTCTCCGCTTGTATGCAAGATCCTTTCCCGGGAACTCCCCAGGGACCCAGAGATTGAGATTGCGGGCATGGCATCTGACCCTTATCAGGCCAGGGAAAAGATACTTGAGCTTAAGCCCGATGTCCTGACGCTGGATATCGCCATGCCGCGTATGGACGGCATCACTTTCCTGGAGAAGCTGAAAAAATATTATGCCATGCCGGTAGTTGTATTAAGTTCGCTTACCCCGGCTTCCAGTGAAATAGCATTAAAGGCGCTAGAATTAGGGGCGCTGGAGGTAATGCATAAGCCCGTCGGAGATTCACCTTATAAATTGCAGGAGATGATAGTGATGCTTATAGATAAGATTAAGGCGGCTGCCCAGGCAAAGCTTACGGATGAAACCCTGGGAAAGAGAAGGTTTGCGTCAGTCAGTCCCAAAATGATAGCCATGGTCAGGGCGCTGGATAAAATCATTGCAATCGGCGCCTCAACAGGCGGGGTTGAGGCGGTCAGGAGTATCCTCTTATCCCTGCCGCCGGTATTTCCCGGAATCGTCATTGCCCAGCATATGCCGGAGCACTTTACAAAGGCCTTTGCCGATGACCTTAGGAAACATTGCAAAATAGAAGTCCGCGAGGCAAAAAACGGGGACGGCATCCATCCCGGGCTTGCCTTGATTGCCCCCGGCAATTATCATTTATTATTGGCCTCTGCTAGTGGCAGGTACTACGTTGAAGTTAAGGATGGTCCGCTGGTTTGCCGGCAGAGGCCTTCGGTGGATGTGCTTTTTAATTCTATAAGTAAATGCGCGGGGAAAAATGCCATAGGCCTCATTCTCTCAGGCATGGGCCGTGACGGCGCGGAGGGCCTTTTAAAAATGAGAGATGCCGGCGCATTTACCATTGCCCAGGATGAAGCAAGCTGCGTTGTTTTTGGGATGCCGAAAGCGGCTATTGATAACGGAGCGGTTACAAAAGTTCTTCCTTTGGGGGATATACCGCGTGAATTAATAACGCAGTGCATGAATTCATAAAAAGGCGGAGGAAAAAATGAAGATTCTGGTGGTGGATGATTCGGCGCTACAGAGAAAGATGATTATTCAGATTATACGCAAGGCCGGTTTCCAGGATGAGGTGCTCGAGGCTGCCGACGGGCAGGAGGCAATTCAGCTGCTCGGGACAAACTACAAGGATATAGGATTGGTCCTTTGCGACTGGAATATGCCGAATATGTCCGGGGGAGAATTTTTGGAAGGGGTAGGGAAGGTCCCCCAGGTGGCAAAGATACCCTTTTTTATGGTCACTTCCGAAGGCACAGACGCCAAGATAAAGGAGGCGTATGCGAAACACCCTCTTTTGAGGGGGTATATCGTGAAGCCCTTTACGCCGGAGCAGCTCAAGGAGAAAATAGACCCGGTTTTAAAAACAATGATTTAAAAAAGAAGCGGAGGATAGAATGTTGTCAAGAGAACAACTGGGTGAGGCTCTAAAGGAATCACTTAACATCGCCATGATGACTATTTTTTCGGCGATGCCGAATATAAAGGATGACGAAGAAGGGTTCTTTGATATGGAAAACGGGGATAATATTGCCGTATCTTTGGGCTTTGGAGGAAAAATAGAAGGAAACTTAACCATGCTCCTTTCGGATGAGTCCGCCCGCAAGATTGTGGTGCGAATGTTGGGGTCTGACCCCGGGGAAGAGTCCCAGGTTTTTTATGACTCAGCCGGGGAGATAACAAATATTATCCTCGGGACTCTGAAGACAAGGGTGCAATATTCCGGATTGAGTTTCGTATTGGGCATCCCGGCGGTTGCCCGGGCAGACGAATCTTTAAGGATTGTCGGTTCAACCAAAACGGATAAAATTAGCCTGGCAGTTGCCTGCGCAGACTTCAGCTTCAAGGTTGTCCTCTATTACCTGATTAATAGCGATGCGACTCAAACAAAATATACCGAATTAGAAGCTCAAAAGGCAGATGAAGCAGAGAAGGCGATTAAAGGTCTTCTTGATAAAAATGAGTCATAGCTGATCATATGGACCTGAATATTATTGATATTGCCTCAAGCGCAATGCGCGCTATTAACAAGACCTTGCGCAATACCTGCAGTCTTGTGCTTACGGAGATGCCTGATATCAGGCAGGCCGAGATTATAAGCATGAAGGCCATGGCCCCTGAAGGCACATTTACCTCGGTGATGATTTTTAAGAATAAGGAAGGCACAGGTGTAGGTTTAAAAGGCGGTCTGATAGTTTATATTGCCAGGCACAACATCAAAAACCTCTTCGGGGCCCTGGGCCTGGACGATATGTCGGCGGAATCCGAAATAAAAGATATGTGCGGAGAGTTCTGCAATATTGCCGCAGGGTGTTTCAAAACTGAGATAATAGCATCAGGCTACCAGGATTTAGACCTTTCGCTGCCCCAGAATTACTACGGTGTCATCTATAAAGATATTGACGTCAAGGCCATTAACAAATATACCCTGGGTTTTGCCAGCGCAGGTAGGGGCCTCCTGACGGTAGATGTTTTTATGGAAAGTTCGGCCTGATTATAGTACAATAAAGCTTGGGAAATCAAGAGAGGCAGGGGATGAAGGATTTCTTTAAAATAATAATTTTCCTGAGTTTATTATTCGCCGCACCTTATCTGGTTTTAGCGGACAGGCAGTCACAAGGAGCTTACCCTTCCGGGAAATGGAGGTTGTCTTTTCCTTTTGGAAAAAAATACGATTACAACGATATCCTGGTAAAAAGGGCAGTAGACGGCGATACGCTCCAGATTGAAAGCGGCGAGAAGGTGCGTTTGATAGGTATTGATACGCCGGAAATGCACGATTCCCATAAACTGCACAGGGACGCCCGGGAAAGGGGGCAGGATTTGCAGACCATAATAGCGTTGGGTAGAGAGGCGTGCGCATTTACGAAAAAACTGGCAGAGGGAGAGCGCGTAAAATTAGAATTCGATGTAGAAAAATACGATAAATACGGCCGGATTCTTGCCTATGTCTATTTAAAAGACGGGACATTTGTTAATGCCAAAATCGTGGAAGAAGGATACGCCTCTTTACTCACCATACCGCCGAATGTAAAATACGCGGATTTACTTTTAAAGTTATACCGCCAGGCGCGGGAAAATAAAAGAGGGTTGTGGAAATAAATGAAGCCCAAATTTATGGAGCGAATAGCGAACATAAATTTGCGGGCGAAATTTACCCCCGCCCAGTAACAAAAGTATTATTTCCGTTAACCCGCTGGGTGTAGGGTTTCGCTAAATAAAAAGAGAGGTGCTCAAATGTTAAGATACCTGACTGCTGGTGAATCGCACGGAGAAGCGCTGGTTGCAATCCTGGAAGGTGTGCCGGCAGGGCTTAAGATAGATGCTACAGTAATAAATAAGGAATTGAAGCGCCGGCAGTCCGGGTTCGGCCGCGGCAGACGCATGCAGATTGAAACCGACAAGGTGCATATACTTTCCGGATTGAAAAACGGCGTAAGCATAGGTAGCCCTATCGCGCTTCTGATTAAGAACAAAGATTTCAAAATCAGCAAACTTCCTAAAGTGCTCTTCCCCCGGCCGGGGCACGCGGATTTGGCAGGCCTGCTCAAATACGGTTTTACCGACGCAAGGGACGTCCTGGAGCGCGCCTCTGCCAGGAGTACTGCCGTAACTGTCGCGCTAGGCACGGTTTGCAAAATTTTGTTGCGCCAGTTCGGCATAGAAATATCCAGCTGCGTATTATCCGTAGGCGGCGAGAAAACTAAAGAGGGGATGGAAGAAAAAATCCGCCAGGCGATAAATAAAAAAGACACTGTGGGAGGAATTTTTGAGGTTGTGGCAAAAGGCGTCCCTCCCGGCCTGGGAAGTTACACCCAGCCTGATAAACGGTTAGGGGCAAGGCTTGCGGCGGAGATTATGGGCACTCCAGGCGTTAAGTCTATAGAAATCGGATTAGGTCTGGGATTTGCCTATCAATTCGGCTCAGAGGTGCATGATGAGATTCATTATTCCAGGGGTAAAGGTTTTTATCGCCTGACGAATAATGCCGGAGGCATTGAAGGAGGAATTTCAAACGGCGAAAATATTATCGTGCGTGCCTGCATGAAGCCGATATCCACCCTGATGAATCCTTTAAAGTCCGTAAATATAATCACAAAGAAACCCGGGGCGGCAAACGTTGAACGCTCGGATACTTGCGTAGTTAGCGCTGCGGGCGTCGTGGCAGAATCAGCCTGCGCTTATGTTTTGGCAGATGCATTCTTAGAAAAATTTGGTTCGGATTCTTTAAGGGATATAAAAGATAGTTACAGGAATTATTTGAAAAAAATTAGTTAGAAAACTCCGCCTCCTTCGTCTATTAATTTGGAAGGAGGTGATAGCGATGGGAGACGCAATTGAAATAAGCCGCATCTATCGGATTGACGGCGACTCAAAACTAAAGGCCTTTGTAGACATCTCTTTGGGAGGGGTAATCGTAAAGGGTTTGCGTATCGTAAACGGCACAAATGGCTTGTTCGTAAGCATGCCGCAGCATCAGGGCAAAGACGGCAAGTGGTACAGTACGGTTTATCCTACCACAAAGGAGATACAGAAAGAATTAAGCGACCTGGTCCTGGCAGCCTTTAGGGAAAAGTAATCAAAGAAAGGTAGAGGTATAGGTAGAGGTAGAGTAAAAATTATTCTTTGCCTTTACCTGTACTTTTACCTATATTTTTTATGAATATTTATCTAGTAGGGTTTATGGGGCGCTGGTGCGATGAGTAAGGAACACCGGTTAGCGCGCCTGCAAGATGTGAGGCAGACCGGGGGAGAGTGGTAATGAACAACATTTATCTAGTCGGGTTCATGGGTACAGGCAAAACCGCAGTCGGCAAGGAACTCGCCAGAATAAAAAAATGCAAGTTTGTGGATTTGGATGATTTAATCGAAGAGAAAGAAAAACGCAGTATCCCCGAAATATTCGCCAAAAGCGGTGAGCCGTATTTCAGGAAACTCGAAAAAGAAACATTAAAAGAGGCGGCACAAAAAAATAATTTGATAGTCTCTTGCGGCGGCGGCATTGTTATTGATAAAGATAATATTGACCTGATGAAAAAAACAGGTACCATGATTTGTTTAACTGCCTCTAGCGATGTAATACTTGAAAGGACGCACAAGTTTAACCACCGGCCGCTCTTAAACGCGCCTGACCCAAAAGGAAAAATAGAATTGCTTCTTAAGGAACGGGCTCCCTATTACGCTTTGGCGGATAAGGTTATTGATACCTCCGGAATTTCGGTAAAAGAGGCTGCCGCTAAAGTTCTAAGTCTACTGCCGGGAGAAAAATGACAGAACTTGAGGCGCTGGTCGGCCTGAATATGACTTTAGACATCGGAAGTGCGCGCTTAGAGAGGCTCCTGGATTATTTCCAGAAGCCGGAGAATATTTTAAAGGCGCATCCCGACAAACTTAAGTCAGTCGCCGGCATTGGCAGCGAAATCGCCTGTAAAATCACTTCGATTAAAAAAGAAGATTTAAATAAGGAATTCGCTTTAACTAAGAAATACGGGCTGAAGATATTAACGCAGAACGATAAAGATTATCCGCAGAGCCTGAAAGAAATCGCAGGCTCACCCATTGTGCTCTATGTAAAAGGTGAATTTAGGGAACAGGATAAATTTTCCCTTGCGGTTGTCGGCAGCCGCAGGCCCTCTTTTTACGGGCGGGAAATGGCGGAAAAATTTTCTGCGGAGTTAGCGGTTCGCGGCTTTACGATTGTCTCGGGTATGGCGCGCGGAATAGATACGTATGCCCACAGGGGCGCGTTAAAGCAAAGGGGGCGCACTATCGCGGTGATGGGAAGCGGTTTTGGCCGTATATACCCGGCGGAAAATAAAGAATTAGTCGAAGAGGTTGCTAGCTCTGGCGTAGTAGTTTCGGAATTCCCCATTGCCACCGAGCCTTTTAAGCAGAATTTTCCCCGGCGTAACCGTATCATCAGCGGTTTGAGTAAAGGAGTATTGGTGGTTGAAGCTGCGAAAAATAGCGGCGCCCTGATTACGGCGGATTTTGCCCTTGAGCAAGGGAGGGAGGTTTTTGCCCTCCCGGGCAAAGTGGATTCCGGTAATTCATTCGGTACGAATATGCTCATAAAACAGGGCGCAAAGATAGTATGTAACATAGAGGATGTCCTGGAAGAATTGGGTTTAGAAATTGCCTTGGGCCGGAACCTGTCCGGTGAAGACGGGCTTAATTCTGCAGAGGTCAAAAATTTAAATCCCCGGGAATTATTGTTATACAGGCTGCTTTCCAGGGAGCCGCTTTTGCTGGATGAAATCGTCCAGGAAACAGGGATGGACATCCCGGAAATTTTTAGCCTGCTCCTGAAGCTCCAGATGAAGAGATTAATTAAACAGTTGCCCGGCAATCAATTCAGAAGGAATGAGAATGAGTAAAAACCTTGTAATCGTGGAATCTCCGACAAAAGCCAAAACTATAAGTAAAATACTAGGGCGGGATTTTTCCGTTGTTTCTTCGATGGGCCACCTTGTTGACCTGCCGGCCAGTAAGCTGGGGGTAAATATCGAAGAGGGGTTTAAGCCGGATTACGCGGTTGTTGCGGGGAGGCAGAAGGTTTTGGCCGGCCTAAAGAAGGAAGCCAAGGATAAGGATAATATTTACGTTGCTACCGACCCTGACCGGGAAGGTGAGGCGATAGGCTGGCATATTAAGAATAAATTGCCCAAAGATAAAAAAATCGTGCGGGTTGCCTTTCATGAAATTACATCCGTTGCGGTTAAAAAGGCTTTCGCTGAACCGCGCGATTTTGACCTGAAGATGGTTGAGGCGCAGATCGGCCGCAGGGTACTGGACAGGATAGTGGGCTATTTTTTAAGTCCTCTGCTCTGGAAGAAGATTGTCCGGGGCTTGAGCGCAGGCAGGGTCCAGTCGGTAGCGTTGAGATTAATTGTAGAGCGGGAGAAAGAGATAAAAAGTTTTATCCCGCAGGAATACTGGGAAATTGAAGTCGAGCTTGAAAAATACGGCATTACCTTTTCCGCAAAGCTGGAAAAAATAGAGGGCGAAAAACCCGAGATAAATCATAAAAAAGATGCCGACAGTTTAGCCGCAGCCATAAAAAATAAACAATTTGTGGTGGCGGACGTAAAAAATTCGCAAAAGAAGCGTTACCCGCAGGCGCCTTTTATTACCAGCACCATGCAGCAGGAGGCGTTTAATAGATTGCGCTTTAACGCGACCAAAACGATGATTGTGGCGCAGCAGCTTTATGAAGGTATTGATATAGGACAGGAAACGCCTGTGGGCCTTATTACATATATGCGTACCGACTCCACGCATGTTGCTAAAGAGGCAATTACCCAGGCCAGGGATTATATCGAGCGGAATTTCGGAAAAAATTACCTCCCCGACACCCCACCGGTTTATAAAGTTAAAAAATTCGCCCAGGAGGCCCATGAGGCTATTCGGCCGACTTTTATTTCCAGGTCTCCGGCCAGTTTAAAGAGATTTTTAAGCTCGGAGCAGTTTAAATTATACGGGCTGATTTATAACAGGTTTATTGCTTCACAAATGTGCCCGGCGCAATATTCGGTTACCACAGTCAATATCCAGGCGGAGAAATATTTATTCGTAGCCACAGGCTCAAGCCTTATTTTTGATGGGTTTCTGGCTGTTTATGCTAATAGTTCGACTATGCCCGCCATTGGCACTGAGCAAAATCGGAGTGCCAACGGCGATGGCGAAGAAGAAAAAGAAAAGAAAGCCGAGATGCCGGTATTGGAAAAAAATGATAATTTAAACTTGATAAAGGTTGTTCCCTCTCAGCATTTTACCAAGCCGGCGACGCGGTTTTCCGATAGCTCCTTGGTAAAGACATTGGAGGAAGACGGGATTGGCAGGCCTTCTACTTATGCGCCGATAATCTCCACTTTGATTTTACGCGACTATATACGCAGGGTTAAGGGGTATTTTTACCCTACGGAATTAGGATTTAAAGTCTGTAAGATGCTTGTTGAGTATTTTCCGGAGATTATGGATGTGAAATTTACCGCGAATATGGAAAAGAACCTGGATGAAATCGAAGAAGGGAAGATGGATAGGATAAAGGTCCTGGATAGTTTTTACCAGCCTTTTAAGAAAATCCTGGATTTTGCCCAGGCCAATATTAAAAAAGAAATAGTCAAGACTGAAGAGGTTTGCGAAAAATGCGGTAAGCCTATGATCCTCAAATGGGGTAGGAAGGGGAAGTTTTTGAGTTGCTCCGGATACCCCGAATGCAAATTTTCCAAGTCTATAACCAGCGGAGTAAAATGCCCTCAGGAGGGCTGTGGCGGAGATTTAATCGAGCGGCGCTCCCGCCGGGGATTCTTCTACGGCTGTTCCAATTTCCCGAAATGCACATTTACCTCAAAGGCGCTGCCGGAAGATAAGGACAATAAATAAGGAATTAGGGGACGTTTCCCTTAATCCTAACTCATTGTAGAAGAATGAGTTATAAATAGGGTGAATTTAAATATATGTTGTGCTTAAAAATCAATTTCGCTATTTTGTAACTCTTTGAATAATAAGGGGTAACAACTAAGGGAAACGTCCCCTAAAAGC
>SBBM01000045.1 GCA_005239725.1 Planctomycetales bacterium
CCCCTGTTCAACAAGAGGTTGCTAAGGTTGAACAGGCAGCAGAGAATCCCCCTGTTCAACAAGAGGTTGCTAAGGTTGAACAGACAGCAGAGAATCCCCCCGTTCAACAAGAGGTTGCTAAGGTTGAGCAGGCAGCAGAGAAAACATTAGGGCCTGATTCAATTTATTATGAAGTGTATGAAGAGAAAAAAGAATATGCGTCTAATCTTAAGTATGTTAACGATTTAGCGAGCATAATATGGCGTATTGACGTTTGGAATATCTCTATGCAATACGGTGCCAAGAGCCCGATTTTTGGAAGAGGATTCGGAGTTTATCCCATATTCACAAAGACCAGAGAAATCGGGGCAAATTCGACGGTTACCCCTACGCATAATCATCTTATCAGTATATTCTATAAATTGGGCATTGTCGGCTTAAGTTTATTTTTGTTTATTAATGCCTATGTTTTATTGTATGGTTTGCGCTACTTGAAGGAATGTAAAGATAAATTTATTGCTTGTTTTCTCTCGGGTACCTTAGGCAGCTTTGTTTTTTGGCATATTATGGCTTTGTTTTTTGATGCTATAGATTCTCCCCCGACAAGTATTTTTCTATGGGTTTTTATCGGGCTGATATTTGCGGTTGTGGAACTGGATAAGGAATTTCAGCCGGAGATTGGTCAAAATGTTTAAGTTTGCGAAAAGAGGAAAATTTTTAAAGTTTAGGCTTCTGGATGTATATATCATTTTGGTCAGCGGAGCTTATATCCTATGGAGAATACTGGTACTGTTAAAAATCATTACTTTAAAATAACTCATTTGCCGACGTTTATGCTTTTGGTCGGATATCCCGCGTATTGGACGGAGTTATTTTTTATCAATAAACATGACGGTGTAACTTCGTTATCGGCATGGGTAGTGTTTTTATTGCTGGCTATTTTTTTTGCAAAAAATCAGGAAAACTTTTTACGTTCTTTGTTTGAAATGCTGCGGATACAGTGGCGCAGGGGTGGACTTGTTGGGAATGGTTACTTTATTCTATCGGCATCTGTTATTTCTTTTATTATCCTTTTTGTATGCAGGGTATCGTTGCTTTCGCCGCACTTGTCCCAAGAATTTGACGCTTTAAATTATCATATTACAATTCCCCGCCAACATCTTATTCTGGGGTCTTTTGGCCATATCCCCTGGTCGGCCGCAGATTTATTCCTTTTGCCTGTTGACTTCGCGCTTGCCCCATATTGGCTGGCAACAGAACTACCTAATAAGTTTCCGCAGTTTTTATTCCTGCTGGGGCTTTTGGCTATGGCGGTAAATTTAGTTAAGCGTTTCAGCTCTTCCAATTCTTTAGCTATTTTTATTGTGGTTTCTGCAGTCCTGGGGTCGCATTTTATCGGAATACAGATGGGCACGGCAATGCTGGATATAGTTATCGCGTATCTGTTCCTGGCAGCGATAGATAGCTTTTTAAACAGGAATATTCTCATGGCCTCGGCTGAATTCGCATTTTTTTTCTGGTCAAAGCCGTTTATACCTTTACAAACCGTACTCCTTTTTGGGGTGATGGCGCTTATCTTTATTACAGCCAGAATAATCGGATTTGCAAATGTTAAATGGTGTTTTGGCCGAGTGGTTGGGGCAGCGGAGTTGAGTGGATATGCCAGGATAGCACGGAAGGCCGCAATCCCTTTTATTCTGTTGAGTATGTTTATAGCCGGGCCATTTATGATAAAATCATTTTTTTGCTCAGGGACGCCTCTTTTTCCTTTTGCGCCGGGTATTTTTGGTTCTGGTGACACAGGGCTACGTGACTCTTTGGCGGATTCTTCGCAGGCGCATATGAACGCAAAGGATGCCTATGGGTACGGAAAGTCGGGTTTAGATTTTCTGAAACATTTTTGGCTTATAGCGGTTCCGGATAGAGGGGTGAATAATCGCTATGATTATCCTCTTGGTTTGAATTACCTTATTTTTTTGGGCCCCTTTATTTATTTACTTTATTCGGCGTTAAGAAAAAAAGAGTTTACGGTTTTGCCGTTATTTTCAGTTGCCTACTGGCTTCTGTGGTGGTTTGGCTCTCAGCAGTCGCGCTTTCTTTATATCCCTCTGTTATTGATGATGATTGCGGTTGTTTCGGAAACAAGGGTACATACGAAAGTATTTTTGGCCGGGATTTTTTTGTCTTTGGTAGTTACCGGAATATCCATATTAAGGGCCAATAAAAATGATCTTGGGTTGCGTCCGGGTGAAGTGTTAAGGCCGAAAGACAAAAGGTTGGTAGAGATGAGCCGGGATTATCTGGCGGCAGGGCGTAGCGATACGGTCGCCCTGGATTATTACGATGTTGCGTATGCACGTTTTCCGGTTATGGCTACTGCAGGAGAAATAGGATGGGTCCTAAAAAAGGAATAATCGATTTTAATCTGCCTCCTGAAGGACTGCTCGAACCCAACGGCCCTGATGACCCTCTTATATATTACTACAAACCATTAATCGGAAGGTTCTACCGTGCCAGGGTTAAGCAGGCGCTTTCGCTTCTGGAGCCCCCTTACGGCGCTGTGCTTGAAATAGGTTATGGCAGCGGTATTTTGATGCCTACATTAGCCTCTATTAGCAGCGACGTTTCGGGCATAGACTTTATTTCCGATCCCCGGTCAGTCGGGGAGAGGCTGGCTAAAATAGGGGTTAAGGTTCATTTGAAGAAAGCAGATGCCTGTGCATTGGATTATCCACGGGAAAATTTTGACCTTATTGTTGCCATCTCGGTCATTGAGCATGTTAAGGATGTGCGTGGTTTGGTAAGGGCAGTTTTTACGCTCTTACGTTCGGGAGGGCATTTTCTGGTTGGTGTGCCGAAAGTCGGCGGTTTTATGGATATGGCGTTCAGGATGATAGGTTATCGCGGAATAGAAAGGCATCATGTTACCGGTTATCATGAATTTCTTGGTACTTCAAAGGAATTGTTCAGGGTGAAGCATCTTACCCATATGCCTTCATGGATGCATCCTTCATTGGCGTGGTACTATAACATACTTCTTACGAAAAATTGATACGGATATGGCTAAAAAAACAATAACAATGAACAGGCAGGGATACTTTAATTCTGTTGCTCTGGAAAGGGCGCAATGGCGCAGGAAAGCGGCTTATTTTCATAGTGAATTCAGAAGATATATCAAATTCCTTATACCAGAAGGGAGCTCAGTATTGGAAATAGGCTGCGAAATGGGAGAACTTCTGGCCTCGCTTAAACCGAGGCGGGGGGTTGGCCTGGATCCCAGCAGCAAATTACTTGAGATGGGGAGGAAAAATTTCCCCGGCCTCGAATTTCGCGAAGGGGATATGGACAATCTTGATAAGCTCGGAATTCAGGAGACCTTTGATTACATACTTATCAATAACGTCATAGGCTATGTCGGGGATATTCAAAATTCTTTTTTGATGTTACGCAAATTTTGCCGCCCCGATACAAGAATTTTGGTTGTTTATTATAATTACTTCTGGGAACCTGCCTTGAAGTTTGCAGAGATGCTCCGATTGCGTATGTGGCGTCCGCCACAGCATTGGTTTTCCAGCCGCGATATTGAAAATTTCCTTTATATTGCTGATTTTGAGGTCATAAAGAAAAAGAATTATTTCCTGTTACCTTTTCGCATCCCGCTTATTTCCTGGTTGCTAAACACTTTTTTTGCGAATGTTTCCATATTCCGTAAACTTTCCCTGATACAGTTGTTAATTGCCCGTATTCCGCATACGTCAGGGCATCCTGATGATATTACCTGTTCGGTTATTGTGCCGTGCCGCAATGAAAAGGGAAATATCGAACAGGTTGTTTTGCGTACTCCGGGAATGGGCAAGAGTACGGAGATTATTTTTATTGAAGGGCATTCACAAGACGGGACATTAGCCGAGTGCCAAATGGTGAAGGATAAGTATAGAGATAAAAACATAAAGGTCTTTGTCCAGGACGGCAAGGGCAAAGGGGATGCTGTGCGCAAGGGTTTTTCCCATGCCTCCGGGGATGTCCTGATGATACTTGACGCGGACTTAACTGTTCCGGCCGAAGAGCTGCCAAAATTTTTTAATGCGCTGATCTCCGGTAAGGGGGAATTTATAAACGGGACGCGCCTGGTTTATGAAATGGAAGAAGGGGCGATGCGGTTTCTTAATGTACTCGGGAATAAATTTTTTAGTTGTATGTTTACATTTTTACTGGAGCAATACATAAAAGATACGCTTTGCGGCACAAAGGTCCTTTGGCGCAGGGATTATGAAAGGATAGCAAAAGGGAGGGAATATTTCGGCGATTTCGACCCGTTCGGGGATTTTGATCTTTTATTCGGGGCAGCAAAGTTAAACCTCAAAATCATTGAAATTCCCGTTCATTACCGGGAGCGTACTTACGGTTCTACGCAGATACAGCGTTTTCGGCACGGACTGCTCTTGTTGAAAATGACGCTTTTGGCTATGAACAAGATAAAATTTGTATGAAAATCTTCCAGTGGCTGAAGTTGCCGGAGCTGCGCCGGGCCGATGATCTGGACAGTCGGGCATTAACGCTCCTGCATAAAGGCATAATTCTGCGAAAACAGTTTATAAAAAGGCTTTATCGCGATTGGTATGGGGCATTCAAGAAAACCGCGGATGATTTTCCTGGCGGGGCATACATCGAATTAGGCAGCGGCGGGGGATTTTTAAAACAGGTTATAAAGCGGGTTGCTACTTCGGATATCCTTTTTCTCCCGGGAACGGACCTGAACTTTTCCGCTTTTAGTATGCCCTTTAAGGAGGGATCGGTCAGTTGTTTCTTTATGCTCGATGTTCTGCATCATGTTAATGACCCTGCGGCACTTTTTAAGGAAATGGGCAGATGCCTTAAAAACGGGGGAAAAATTATTATGATTGAGCCGGCAAACACATTATGGGCAAGATTTGTGTGGAAATATCTTCATCCGGAAGATTTCGACCCTTCTACGGGGTGGGGTCTGGGTGCGGGCAGCGACCCCTTACGGTGCGCAAACAGCGCTATCCCCTGGATAATATTTTCTCGTGACAGGAAAAAATTCGAGAAGGATTTCCCAGGGTTAAAAGTAAGTAATGTTAGGTACCATACGCCTTTACGTTACCTGGGCGGAGGCGGGATCGGTATGCGGCAGATTCTTCCGTCATTTTCGTATAATATAGTCAAGGCCGCGGAATTCATTTTATCGCCTTTTAATGCGTTTTTGGGGATGTTTATGACGGTTGAAATTGAGAAAAGCAGTGTTAAGAATGAAAATGGATAATTCATACAACCTCTTATCTGCGCATAGGCTCTATTTTAGGATATTCTTGGGTTTGGCGATACTTTACATATTGTTCCAGATAAAACCCGGGACAACCCTTACCGGTAGTATCTATGCCGGAGATGATCAGAGTTACTATGGGCATACAGCGTCTCTTGTCAATGACCTCGATTTTGATTTTTCCAATAACGAAGTATTCAGTGCTTTCGGAGTGTCTCCGGTTACGGGCAAGATCATACTCGCCCAACCCATCGGTACATCGCTACTTCTTTCCCCGTTTTATGCCGCAGCTAAGCCTTTTGTGTTGTTGGTAGATTTTCTCACACAGCAACCTTTTAATCAAAGGCATCCGGTATTTTTTATGTTTATGTCGGTGGGTATCCTTCTTTACGCGTATATCGGCGGCTACCTATTGCTTAAGGCGCTTTTTCTTTTAAAATTCAACCAGAAAGTTTCGGTCGTATCGGTTATTGCGGTAATGTGGGGTAGTATGCTCCCGGTCTATATCTTCAGGCGTCCGATATTTTCGCATGTCCCGGAATTTTTTATACTCTCATTAATTATATACCTTATGCTTAAATGGCAGATGGATAAATCTTTGAGCCTGCAACAGGTAATAATTTTTGGGATTATGGCGGGCGCTATGCTGATAACCCGTTGGTATGCTGTTAATATATTTTTTCTTATCTTATGCTACCTTTTTACCCATAAAATCATCCCGTCCGGATTTAAAAATGGGGTATTCATTTTATTGCTTTTTGCATTGTCGGCATTTACGGTTTTCTTTTTTACCCAGGGTTTGGCCTGGAAGGCATATGTTGGAGGGTATTTTAGCCTGCCGTACAATCCGGATAAAATCGAAGGGACAAGGCCGATAGCGGATTTTCTTTCCGTACAAAGTATAAAGAATGTCGTCCATATTTTTGTCGGCCTTGATTGGGGGATGCTGTATACGATGCTGCCCGTACTCATAGGTCTGGCAGGATTTTTTATTTTTAGCTTTTTAAGGATATCGGGCAACATTCGAGTTGATAGAATGATTTACCTGGTAGTTTTTGCTTTTCAGTTTTTCATTGTTATAAAGCTCGGGCTTCCTGGATGCTTTTATGGTTTCCGCCACCTGCTTGCCCTTGTGCCTTTTAGTTGTTTTGGGCTGGCAGCCATTTTCGGGCGGATTTCATCGGGAAAAGAAAACCGCATGAAATGGATATGGTTGTTTGTTGCCATTGTGCTTGTTTTTAATTTTTTGCTTATCCTTCCTTTTGAGCGGTCCGAATCCACTTCGTTGCAATATGGCCCATCCTCTATGGGCGGTGTCGGGTGGGTTAATAATACGTACATCATTAAGGCGCTCACGCTTTATTTCTCCTTGCCGCCAAAAAACCTCCTCGGGTTATTTTCGCGAAATTTTCTGGGGCAGTATGTCCTGGGCGGCATTTACCTGTTTTCAAAGGATATCTTTATAAAAATAGTATCCATGGGTAACGGTATCCAGTATTTTGCCCTGGATTCGCTCGACAAAATTATTGTCCTCTTATATCCTCCGCTTGCCGTATCAATGCTTGTGTGTCTATATATTTTCTTGAACCGTTTCATAAAAATCAGAGGGAGATAGGATGAACTTTATTCAATTCGGGATGTTCTTCGCATATTGTTTATCCGTATTTTTTCTGGGTTCCTATATATATAACATTCTGTCAGGGAAGAATAGCGCATTGGTGATGAATAAAGGCGTTTATTTGGGGGAAACGCTTTTATTGGGGAGTATAGTATTATCAGGCGAGCTGTTATTGCTTTCGTTTGTTGGACTCTATAATACCTTTTGTTTGTGGTTTGTTGTTTTATTGAATTATGGTTTTCTTTTATGCAGGAGTTTGAGAAGGCAGATAAGGGAGGTTTTATTTATTCCGTTGCATTTAGATCTTCCCAGGGCCGCGTTTATCGCCCTGGTCGGGATATTGGCTTTCAGGAATTCATATTTTATGTTTGACGTTGATTCCATATCGACTTACCTGTTTACCCAAAAACTATGGCTTGCGTCCGGTTCGAGTCTTACCGGAGGGGCGGGGACAGATGTGCGTGTGTTCCTGCCGCAGTTCGATAATTTACCGTCGAGTTTGGGGCTTTCGGTATTTCCTCAGGAGACCCTTTTCCCGCAGCTGATAAATTTATTCTGGCGGCTTGTTGTTCTTTTGCTTGTTTTCGGATACGCCAGCTGGCGTTTCGGTTCCTATGGCGGGTTGGCGGCTGTTATGTTTGTTATTTTTGACAGCCATTTCTTTTATTCCGGGGCAAATAGCTGGGTTTTGATAAATTCCGCCCTGATCGCGCTTTTGTTCTGTTCTGCCTATAACTTTTGGGAAGGAAGGGCCAGGGATAGCGGATTTCGTTTTCTTCTGGGACTGGTCTTTTCGGCTCAACTAATGGCTAACAAATACCAAATGGCATATTTTTATTTTTTTATAACCACAGTTGCTTTCTTCATTCAACCGGACACTGCCAAAAGGTTTAGCGGCATGGTGAAAGATAAAAAATATTTTTTTGCATTTTTGGCGGCGTTTTTTATTATGTTGTTATGGTTTCTCAAAAACTTTTTGGTCACAGGTTTGCCGAGTTTTCCGCTCCTGGCTGGAAAAACCGGCGCCTTTGGCTGGTCATCTGAACAGGGGAATATTTTTGTCGAGTTATTTGGCGGCATAAGCCCGGCGCTTTTTATAAAATATATGAATTATTTCTTTATCTGGCCGGGGGTGAACCCCGCAAAATATATCGCCCTGGGGATGTCCTTTTTGCCGTTGCTTTTTTTATTGGATTTTGTCAGGAAAAATAAAGCGAAGAACGGTTTTATCGAATTATGCTACTGGATGGGGCTATGCGTATTGGCTGTAATGAGTATATGCCTTGCCAGCCATCAGGACCCGCGATATTACCGTTATCCGATAGCTATTTTTTCTTTCTCGGCAGTATTTTTGGTGCATTACATTTGCGCGAGTTTATTGAATATAAAAAGGGGGATATTAATTTGGCCGTTCGTTTTATTAATGGCTCTGCCGGGGTATAAGATCATTTTTCAGGGCGGCGGGAGTTTTAATCGTCCTACCATAAATGAAAATATTGAGGTATTGTTTAATAGGATCCATACGGATTACGCCATACGCAAGCATTATCCGCAGGTGCCGTTTATTATCTCAACCATAGAAAAGGAAAAGGATAAATTTGAGAAAGCTGCCTGGGACATGGGAAAGGGAGTAAATTTTCCGGCATTTTTCTTGCCAATAAAGCCACAGGTATCGCTCTGGCTTACTACGCTTATTAAGTGGGATTCTTATGCGGATGAAAGTCTTATCAGTGCTGACCTGGAGAAATCCGGCATTGAGTGGGTCGGGACAACCAGGGATGAAAAGTTTGTCTTTTTGCCTGCCGATGAATATGCCTCCATTGCAGCAAAATATGAGCGCAGGCCGAAGAAGATATTCTACGATTACAATTTTCCCCAAGAGCTTTCGGTGATACGGTATTAAAAATACCGTCCTAATCATGGATAAACTAAAGAAATTTGATATTTTGGGGGTTCAGGTGTCAGCAATTGATATGCAAGATGCCCGTTCACGGATAGAAGAGGCGATTGTCCAGGAGGAGAGGATATATGTTTCCGTGTGCCCCGTCAGTACGATTATGGAGTGCTGCCGGGATCCCCAGGCGCTTACGAGCGTAAACTCTGCCGATTTGGCGACCCCCGACGGTATGCCGGTTGTATGGTTGGGCAGGTTCAAAGGGCATAAAAACATAAAACGGGTTTATGGGCCGGACCTTTTGCTGGAAATATGCGGCCTTTCGGAAAAAAGGGGTTACAGGAATTATTTCTATGGCTCAACCTCTGAAGTTTTGGCAGGGCTTTCGGAGAATTTGCAGCGGATGTTTCCGGACTTGGCAATTGTCGGTAGATATTCGCCACCTTTCCGTATTTTGACTGAAGGCGAGGAGAAACAGATTGCGGAAAACATAAATAAGGAAAATCCGGATGTCTTATGGGTTGGCCTGGGTTCTCCAAAGCAGGACATCTGGATGCATCGTAACAGGCCGAGATTGAACGCCTCGATTATTATTGGAGTAGGCGCTGCGTTTGATTTTATCGCCGGCACCAAACGGCAGGCTCCTAAATGGATGCAAAGGTTAGGGTTAGAATGGTTTTTCAGACTAATCGCTGAGCCGGGACGGCTATGGAAGAGGTATATTATCGGTAATTCATTGTTTATGTATATGTTGACTAAGGAGTTTGCCGGTAGCCCCGGAAAATTCTTTGCAAAAGGCCGGTAATTATAGTATATTCGTCAGTTATGCATTTTAATAACCGAGAAAAAAGGGGAATTTATGAGGAGTTTTTGGAGCGGTAAAAAGATAATAGTCACGGGTGGTTCCGGGTTCTTGGGGTCTTTTGTTGTCGGAGAACTTAAAAGACAAAAAGCCAGTATTTTTGTTCCACGTTCTGAGGATTATGACCTCCGTTTGCTCGGCGATATAGAAAATATGTTCGATCAATTTATGCCTGATATGATTATCCATCTGGCGGCGAGTGTCGGCGGTATAGGCGCGAACATGAAAAACCCGGGCAAGTTTTTCTACGATAATATTATGATGGGGGTACAGTTAATGGAGGAGGCGCGGCTTGCAGGAGTTAAAAAGTTTGTAAACGTGGGCACGATTTGTTCCTACCCTAAGTTTACGCCTGTGCCTTTCAAAGAGGAAGACCTCTGGAACGGCTATCCCGAGGAGACCAACGCGCCTTACGGCCTGGCAAAAAAAATGCTCATTGTGCAGTCTCAGGCTTACCGGCAGCAGTACGGCTTTAATTCCATAAACCTGCTTCAAGTCAACCTCTATGGCCCGCGCGATAATTTCAGCCCGGAATCGTCGCATGTTATCCCGGCGTTAATCAAAAAATGCTGCGATGCGATAGGAAACAAGGAAGACAGAATAGTTGTCTGGGGCTCCGGAAAGCCTACGCGTGAATTTCTGTACGTGGAAGACGCTGCCCGGGGTATTTTGCTGGCAGGAGAAATGTATAATAAGAGCGAACCGGTAAATCTGGGAAGCGGTTTTGAGATATCAATTAAGGATCTGGTAAGACTTATCGCTAAGTTTACGGGTTTTAAGGGGCGAATCGCCTGGGATAAAACCAAACCTGACGGTCAGCCGCGCAGATGCCTGGATGTTTCCAGGGCAGAAAAGGAATTCGGCTTCCGTGCCCGGGTGACATTTGAAGAAGGGCTTAAAAAGACCATTGCTTGGTATAAAAAGAGAAGTTGCGGGTGCAAAACGTAATCCTACCCATCGGTATTCAATGTTGACGCAGTGCCGAAAAAATAATGTTCTTTCCAGGACAACGATTTTAATTGCCGCAGGCATAATTATTTCTGCCGCCTTTGCCCGCCAGCTTATGGAATTGCTTAAGCCCTTTATCGGACGGGAAGGATTTATTTTCTTGGTTTGGTTTAGTTTTGCCTTCTGCATGTTTTTTTTGCTCCGCAGGGCGACGAAGGTATCTTTGCCCGCATTAGCGGCCCTGTCATTTATTCTTTTCGCCGGGATATCCGTGCTGCAACGCATAAATATCATAGAGGAAAGAATACACGTTGTTGAATATGAGCTTCTCGGATATTTTGCCTACCGGGATTTAAGGCAGGGAATAAAAGGGATTTGTTACGCGGCCCTGGTGGTATTTCTTGTCGGCATTGCCGATGAGTTATTTCAGGGGCTATTGCCCTATCGTTATTTTGACGCCAGGGATATCTTTTTTAACGGCCTGGGAGGGATTCTCGGAGTTTCAATGTGCCTGGCTGCGCCAGAAAAATGACGAAAAATATACATCTATTTTTTATATCATTTTACATCCTATTTTTCGGTTATGCATATCCGCAGGAAGAAAAATTACGGATAAATTTTATTGATGTCGGGGAAGGAGATGCAATATTGCTGGGGCTCCCCTGCGACGAGAATGTACTTATTGATTGCGGAGGGCTTGCCAGCGGTCATAAACTCATTGATTTCCTTGAAAAAAGAAGGATAAAAAAGATAACAAGCTTAATCATTACGCATCCGCACCTCGATCATATAGGCGGAGTTTTCTTTTTAAATGCCAAGATTAACATCGGCGCTTTTAGCGATAATGCGCAGCCCCTTGGCGAAGGAGGCCTTTGTTCGGACATATACCGCTGGTATGCGGATATTCTAAGAAGGCGCGATAATTATCGCCGGCTTAAGCGGGGGGATGTTATAAGTTCCTGCGGGGTCACATTAAAGGTGCTTTGGCCGGCACAACCTCCGCTGCCGGGCACGGATTATAATGATAACTCAATCGTTATGATGGCGGATTACGCCGGAATCAGATGCCTTCTCTGCGCTGACATTACTGAAAATATCGAGAAGAGGCTTCTTGAATGGGGGGATATAAAGGCGGATATCTTAAAGGTGAGCCATCATGGCGCCGCTGACGCGACTTCGGGGGAATTTCTGGATAAGGTTTCGCCAGAGATTGCGGTTATAAGCGTGGATAGGAATAATAAGTACGGTTATCCATCAGAAGCAGTGCTGAACAGGATAAAAAGATCCGGAGCCAGGATTTATCGCACCGACCTTTCCGGAAATATTATGATAGAGATTTCTAAGGATGGAATTATGGCCGTGGCCGAGGAAGCAAAATATAAAGGGTGAGAATAGTTGAAAATAGCCGTAAGTATGATAAAATTATGACCTATGCATCTGGATACGAGAAGGGCGCATTTTTTATATTTAGCCATTGATATAATCTTTATCGGGGTCTCCTTTTATTTCTCTTATTTTCTCCGGCAGAACCTTGATTTCCTGCCTTTTACTATTGCAGGGATAAAGCCGTATTCGCTGGTTTTTCTTTTATGGGGGGCAAGCCTGATCTTTTTTCTGCATAATTACCGCCTCTACGGGACCGACCGCTCTATGACAATACCCTGCGAAACTGTTCAGGTATTTAAGGCGGTTGCCTATTCGGCTATCCTCCTTGCCGTAATAATTTTTTCGCTTAAAATTGCCTTCTTTTCGCGCGTTATTTTTTTGGTAGTCGTTATATGCCTGTTTGCTAGCCTTTCGGGGTGGAGAGCGGTAAAAAGAATAGTGGTAAGGTATATGATTGCCCGCGGTTACAATAATTTTAACGTTTTAATTATCGGCGCGGGGAAATCCGGGAAAGAGTTGGCGGATGAAATACTGGAAAACCCGTATTTAGGCTTAAGGATCGCAGGATTTCTTGATGACCATAAGACTGAAGGGATAAATGGATACCGGATCCTGGGCAAAATTGACGACTTAGAGCAGGTAATCCAGGAGAGGTTCATTGACGAGGTATACGTAACCATACCATCCCAAAGGATGCTTGTGTCAAAAATACTCCCCAAGGTAATAAAACTGGGAAGGACGATAAGGATCCTGGCGGATAATTTTGGGATACCCGTCTCTAAGGTAAAAATAAACAATATCGGCTTTATCCCGCTGATCAGCTATTACGAGCGCGGGTCTCACGGCACTGATTCTTTGCTGAAACGAATCATTGATGTGGCAGTGGCGGGCAGCCTTCTGATATCGGTTTCCCCGTTGTTTGTGATATTGGCTTTCCTTATTAAGCTTGATAGCCCCGGCCGGATATTTTATATTTCACCAAGGTGCGGCCGAAAGGGCAGAATTTTCAATTTTTATAAATTCCGCTCAATGCTTCAGGATGCCGACAAAGATAAGGAATCCCTCCGCCCGGTATCGGAAGTAAAAGGCCCGGTATTTAAAATAAAGAATGACCCGCGCATTACCCGCCTGGGCAGGATTCTAAGAAGGTACAGCTTAGATGAATTGCCCCAGCTCATCAATGTTTTGAAGGGGGATATGAGCTTAATCGGGCCCCGGCCCCTGCCGGTTGACGAATCCAGTAAATGCCAGGCATGGCAGTTGCGCCGGCTGGAGGTGCGCCCGGGCATAGCCTGCCTTGCGCAGGTAAGAGGCAGGAGCGACATAAGCTTTTATAAATGGATGAAATGGGATTTATGGTACCTGGACAATTGGTCCCTGGGCCTGGACCTGCAGATATTATTCTGGATGATACCGGCAGTGCTAAAGCGGAAAGGCGCATATTGAAAAAAGAAGATTTATACAGAGTATCGGACCGCTGCCTCGAATACAGCCTGTACGGGCTTATTTTGGTTATTCCGATATCAAGCGCCGCGATTGAAATCTTTTTCGGGTTTTTATTATTTTTTTTTCTACTGAAGAAAGCCTCCCGCCCGGATTTTACATTTCTTAAATCACGCATAAATATTTTCCTTTTTTCATTTATTTTTTTTAGCGCGCTTTCGCTGGTCAACGGCGGGCCGTATCTTATGAAGTGCCTTAGGGCGCTTTGTTCGAAATGGGCCGAGTACGTGATGATTTTTATTATTGCCCAGGACGCCCTGCGTAATTCTCGGCGAAGGATAAATGCCTCTATATCGATCTTACTTGGCATGGGTTTTATTTTGTGTATAGATGCTTTTTCCCAGCATTTTTTGCATTATGAATTTATCCGCGGCAGGCCTTTGATTGCGCTTATAGACGGCAGTTCGATTTTCGGCACGACTGCATCATTTCAGCACTATAATGATTTTGGCACTTACCTTGTTTTTATTATTTTGCTGGCAATGGCATTATGCCTCTCCGGAATCAAGCGGGTATATAAAACATTCTTTTTTGCCCTGTCTATCCTTTTGGTAATTTGTCTTTTGATGACCTTTTCCCGGGGGAGCTGGCTGGGATTTCTTGTTGCATCGTTGGTTATGTCCTTTATTTCCAGAAAATTCAAAAAAGTCTTGCCTTTCATTTTTATTTTTCTGGCCATTTTATTTTGTGTGCCGGCAATACGGGAGAGGGTAGCATTCACCTTGCATCCCAGGGGTGATGCCGACCGGTTCATGGTTTGGCAGACAGCCATCAGAATGATAAGTGAAAATCCGTTTCTGGGAAAAGGTGTAGGTACTTTTATGGACTATTTTTTTGCGTATAGGCCAAAGTTGTTTACCCAGTATGCGCATAATTGTTACCTGCAGATCTGGGCTGAAACAGGTATTTTTAGTTTAATAAGTTTTCTGTTATTTCTGTACGCGCTTCTACTTAAGGCATTTAAGGCGTTCAAAGCGACAGGCAATTTTTTTGTGCTGGGTCTATTGTGCGGGATCTCTGCTTTTCTTGTGCAGACCTTTTTTGATACGCAGCTGTATTCTCTTCAACTGTCCGCTTTTTTCTGGCTGATGGCAGGCATTCTTTCTGTTTTGAGCGATAACAAAGCGGGCGTTAATTCATGAATTTTCCCTATAAAGATAAACTCGACAGTTTTTCCAAAAATATAATCCTGGTTTTTGCCGGGACATTTTTTGGCAGTTTCCTAAACTTAGTATATCAACTTATTATTGCACACAGGCTTTCTCCGGCAGATTTTGCTTCATTTAATTCCCTGCTCGCCATATTTATGATGCTTTCAACTCCTATCGGCACGCTGCAGGCGGCAGTTGCCAAATACGGGTCTGAATTTGCGGCCAAAAATGAGCTCAAAAAAGCCGCCATACTGCTTTCCTGCCTGTTTAAGAAAGTTTTTATTTTTGCCATCGTTACTTTTTGTATATCGTATTTCATGGCTGGTTTTGTCATTGATAAGCTGAATATTCCTTCCCCTGAGTCGGCATATATCATGGCATTGATGCTGGGGGTTTGCTGGATGGTACCGGTTTTTTCGGGGATAATACAGGGCCTTGAGATGTTTAACTGGCTTATGTTCGTGGGAATCGCCGGAGGGATATTAAAACTGATTCTCGTCTTTATTTTTTTAAAGCTGGGATTTAATGTTTCCGGGGCCCTCGCCGCATTTTTATTGAGTTTGCTGGCAATTTTATTATTAGCATTTATTCCGGTAAGAAAGATGATTAATTTTAAAATTATAAACGATTGCATACGAATGAACGAACTTTTCATGTACCTGCTTCCGGTAATGCTGAGTAATTTTTGCTATTTGAATCTGGTTAGTTTTGATATAGTCCTGGTAAAATATTTCTTTAGCGCGGATAATGCGGGAATTTATTCGTTAGGGCAGATGCTGGGAAAAATATTTTTGTTTCTTCCCGGAGCGATAAACGTTGTAATGTTCCCCCGGGTTTCTTATCTAAAGGCGCGTAATTCCGATACTTCTTCAACCTTGAAGCGCTCATTGATTTATGGGGGAATCCTTTGCGCGGGCGCAATACTCGTTTACAATCTGATGCCCGATTTTATACTAAGGGTTCTTGTAGGCAAAGCCCCATCGGAAGCCGTTGCCTTGGGGAGGATTTTCGGCGTATCTATGAGCCTGTTCGCGCTTTTGTATATTTTTATTTCGTATTTTCTGTCCCTTAAAGACTTCCGTTTTATAAAATACCTTGTTTTCTTTGCTGTATTGCAGATTGCTGAAATATCTGTTTTTCACGCCTCAATTTTTCATGTCCAATTTATAATTGTGCTTAATGCGGTTATACTTCTTGCAATTCATGCCGCGTTAGCGTATAAGGCTGTAAATCCATGAAGGACCTGAAAGAAAAAATATCCATTATTATGCCTGCATATAATGAAGCGGAGCATATAGTTGAAAGCATAGAAGAAACTGCCCGGACTTTTAATGAGTTTGGCTACAGGTGGGAATTCATTGTAATGGATGACGGTTCATCTGATTCTACATTTGAGAAGGCCTCGGCATTGGCGGGTAAATATCCGGACAGCTTGATTGTGAAGCATAATAAATTTAACCGCGGCAAGGGTAGGGTCATTAAAAAGGCGCTGCATTATGTGACAGGGGATTATGTGGTTTTTCTGGATGCGGATATGGATTTACACCCTATCCAGATTCAGACTTTGTTTGACATTATGCGCCTGGACAACGCGGATATAGTAATAGGTTCGAAATTGCACCCCAATTCGGTAGTTATTTACCCATGGCACCGCAGGGTAGTCAGCCTTGTTTACTTCTGGCTCGTAAAGATGCTCTTCGGACTGCCGTGCCGGGATACCCAGACTGGCTTGAAGTTATTTAAGGTGGAGGTATTGCGCAAGATTTTTCCACGTCTTTTAGTTAAAAAATTTGCCTTTGACATAGAAATCCTGGCTAACGCCCATCATTTAGGTTATAAAATTGTCGATGCGCCCATAAGGTATATGCCGAAAAATCGCTTTGGCTTGATTGCTCCCAATGCAGTTATTAAAACCATGCTGGATACTTTGGCAGTATTTTACCGGATGCATATTTTAAAATACTATGACCGTATCGATTATTATCGCCGTAAAAACCTGGCAAAAGAATTTAGAAGAATGCGTCGCTAAGTGCCTGGAGCTTGATTATCCGGATTTTGAGATTATAGTCCTTCCGGATGAGGCTATCAGGCAGGGAGAGTCAGCGCGAGAAACGAGGGGACACCCTTCTTCTGAAACGACAGGCAAATTTCAGGAAGGGCGTCCTCCGGGTAGGGAGAAGGGGACGGCCCCTGTTAAGATAATACCGACAGGGCCGGTGAATCCGGCGCGAAAAAGGGACATCGCGATAAAATATGCCCGGGGCGATATCCTGGCTTTTATTGATGACGATGTCTACCCCCATAAGGACTGGCTAAAAAACGCTGTGGCGAATTTCAACGACCTTGAAGTAGCTGCAGTCGGCGGACCGGCAATAACTCCGCAAGAGGATAATTTTAAGCAGAGGGCAAGTGGTGCGGTTTATTCTTCCTGGGTGGTAAGCGGCAAATACGTGTACAGATATTTACCGAGAAAGAAAATTGAAGTTGAGGATTATCCGAGTTGTAATTTTTTAGTGCGCAGGTCGGTGATGGAAGAACTTGGCGGGTTCAACACCGATTTCTGGCCGGGAGAAGATACAAAGCTCTGCCTGGATATAACCAGAAAAATAGGCAGGAAGATACTTTATGACCCCCAGACGGTTGTTTACCATCACCGCAGGGAAATTTTTATCCCGCATCTTAAGCAGATAGCTAATTATGCCCTTCACAGGGGCTATTTTGTAAAGCGTTACCCGGAAACATCACTTAGGGCCGCCTATTTTGTACCCAGTCTATTCTTATTAGGGGTGATAGGAGGGGGTATAGCGGCTGTATTTTTTGTGCCATTTAAGCCGGTATTTTTGGCAGCGCTGTGCCTGTATCTTACGCTGGTTCTTATCTCCAGCATTTCTAACGAGTTATGTTTGATTCCGCTCGTGTTTTCTGGTATAATAATAAGTCATTGTGCATATGGTTTCTATTTTTTAATCGGCTTATTATCTAATAGGCTCAAAGAGGACAGCCGCCAATGAAAATAATTATTTGTTATTCTCCACTGGGAAGTGAAAGGGGTTGCCCTACGTTAGGCCAGAACCGGCAGTTCCAGTTTTTTAAGGAGCCAACGTATATTTATCCGGTCGTGCCTGCGCAGGCCGCCACGTTGCTTAAGGAAAACGGTTATGAGGTAATCTGGCTTGATTGCCTGGCGGAAAATATCGGTTATGCAAAATTCCTTGAAATTTTAAAGCAGAAGAAACCGGATTTAATCGCGTTTGAGGTAAAGACGCCGGTAATTAAACAGATTTGGAAGATTGTTGATGATATTAAGGGATTGTCCCCCTCTCTGGCTAATCCGAAGAATCAGAAGGGGGCTGTCCCCGAAGTCGTTCTTTTCGGCGACCATGTTACCGCGCTGCCGGAAGAATCAATGCAGAATTCAAAGGCTGATTTTGTCTTAACCGGGGGCGATTATGATTTTCTTTTGCTGAATTTATGTAATTATCTTAAAGGAAGGCAGGGAGAGTCCCTTTCGGATTCTTTCCCGATAGACAAAGCAGGGAGAGCCCCTGTCTTAGAGCCGGGCATTTATTATCGTAAAAACGGCCAAATCAAAAATACAGGGAAATTTCAGCTTAATCACGATTTAAATTCCCTGTTTTTTATCGACCGGGATTTGACTAAGTGGCAGCTTTACGCCTATAACAACGGCAACTATAAACGGACTCCCGGGACATACATAATGAGCGGGAGGGACTGCTGGTGGGGTAAGTGCAATTTCTGTGCCTGGCCTCAGCTGTATCCAGAATTTCGCCTACGTAAAGTAGAAAATGTTCTAGATGAAATAGGTATGCTTATAGAAAAATACGGGATAAAGGAAATTATGGACGATACCGGGACTTTTCCCATAGGTGATTGGCTAAGGGATTTTTACACAGGAATGGTTAAGCGCGGATTTAATAAAAATATCTATTTAGATTGCAATATGCGTTTCGGCGCGGTTTCTTATGATGAGTTGCGCCTGATGAAAAAGGCAAATTTTCGCCTCTTGCTTTTTGGCATAGAATCGGCAAATCAGGATACCCTGGACAGGGTTAACAAGAATTTAAAGGTTGGGGATATTATTGAGGGTTGCCGGCTTGCTCAAAAGGTCGGCCTTTACCCGCATATTACCGTAATGTTCGGCTACCCCTGGGAAACTTATGAGGATGCCCTGAGAACCCTGAAATTAGGTACCTGGCTTCTTAAGAAAGGTTATGCTTATACCATGCAGGCAACGTTAGTCATTCCCTATCCGGGAACGCCGCTTTTTGACGAATGCAAAGAAAGGGGATGGCTTAAAACCCTGGATTGGGATAAATATGATATGAAGCAGCCGGTAATGAGTTCTCCTATACCGGATGAAAAGATTATGGAATTGGTGCGGGGTATGTATAAGGTGTCGCTTAGCCCGGAATTCATTCTGCGCAAGTTTTTTTCGTTACGAGATATCGATGACTTTAAATATTCTTTCCGGGCGGCAAAAAAGGTATTCGGGCACATTTTGGATTTTAGGAAAACCGAGGATGGATCTCTTTGTAATTGCAGGGGTTACAAACAAGGGAAACGTCCCCTAGTTAACTGATAAAAGGAGCTACAATGAAAGGAATAATTTTAGCGGGGGGAAGAGCAACGCGGCTCTACCCGATTACAAAGGCCACCTCTAAGCAGCTTCTCCCGGTATATGATAAACCGATGGTGTATTATCCCTTGTCGGTATTGATGCTTGCCGGGATACGGGATATCCTGATAATATCCACGCCCGAGGCCTTGCCGAGGTTCAGGGATTTATTCGGCAGCGGCGCAAATCTAGGCATAAATATTTCTTACGCCGCGCAGGAAGAGCCAAGAGGTATCGCCGAAGCGTTCATTATCGGGGAAAAATTTATCGGCAAAGACAGCGTATGCCTTATCCTGGGCGACAATATCTTTTACGGGCAGGGGCTCCATGATTTATTAAGGGAATCTTCCGGGCAGAAGAAAGGCGCAACAGTTTTTGGTTATTACGTAAAAGACCCCTGGCGTTACGGGGTCATTGAATTTAACAAAAAATGCCGGGTGATTTCTGTCGCAGAGAAGCCGAAAAATCCCAGATCAAATTATGTTATTACGGGGATTTATTTTTATGATAATGCTGTGGTAAGAATTGCAAAAAGGCTTAAACCTTCGGGCCGCGGGGAATTGGAGGTAACCGATATCAATAATGAATATTTAAAGAGAAAGGCGCTTAAGGTTAAGATTTTAGGCCGGGGGTATGCCTGGCTGGATATGGGGACTTGCGATTCCCTTATTGAAGCCTCGCTCTTCATTAAGACTATCGAAGAAAGGCAGGGGCTAAAGATCGGTTGCATTGAAGAAGTTGCATACAGGATGGGATATATTAACGGAGCTCAATTACGAAAAATATGCGCTAGACTGTCCGCAAGTTACAATGAATACTTGAGAGGGATAATTAAAGATGGAAAATAAAATCCTTATTTTTGGCAAGGGTTTTGTCGGAAACCGGCTGCAGGAGGAGTTAGGTTGCGCAATTTCCAGCAAAAAGATATATGCCTTCAAGGATGCCGAAGAAGAAGTAAAGCAATTTAATCCCGCGGTTATTATTAATTGTATCGGGCATATCGGCAGGAATGTGGATGATTGCGAGCTGGATAAAGATAAAACCTTAATGGCGAATACCTTTGTTCCGATTATCCTTGCGGAAGTAGCTTTGCGTTACGGCATCCGGCTTATACATATCAGCAGCGGCTGTATTTATCATTTTGATTATAGTAATGACAAGCCGGTTAGCGAAGAGAAAATGCCGGATTTCTTTGAGTTGTTTTACAGCCGGACGAAAATATATTCGGACGCGGCCCTGGAAACGCTAATGGGCAAATACCCGGTTTTGATATTGAGGATACGCGTTCCGCTGGATAACCGACCGCATCCAAGAAATATACTTACCAAGCTCATTAACTACAAGAAAATTATTAACCTCCCGAATTCTCTGACATATATTCCTGATTTTGCAAAGGCGCTTAAGCATCTGATAGAAATAAAGGCGAGTGGAATCTATAACGTGGTAAATAAAGGGAGTCTGAAATATGAAGAGCTCCTTGATACTTACAGAAAACATGTCCCGGATTTTAAATATGAGACGATAGATTACAAGGCGCTGAATTTAGTCAGGACAAACCTGATTTTATCCGTTGATAAATTAGAGGAGGCCGGCTTTAAGATGCGCGGCATAAGAGAGGTTCTGGACGAATGCGTAGAAGAGTACCTAAAATATTAGTTACCGGCGGCGCGGGCTTTATGGGGAGTGAATTTGTGCGGATGCTGATTAGCCAGGGATTGTCCCCCAAGGGGACTATCCCTGAGGTTATAATCATCGATAAGTTAACCTACGCCGGAGATCTGGCGCGTTTAAAGGAAGTTGAGGGAAAATACAAATTTTATAAAGCGGATATCGGCAGTCAGGAACAGGTGCGGCTTATTTTTAAAAAAGAGAAACCCGGGGCGGTGATTAACTTTGCCGCCGAATCCCATGTTGACAGGAGTATCTTGGGAAGCGGCGAATTTATCAGGACAAATATCCAGGGAACGCAAATATTGTTTGATGCGGCTAAAGAATGCGGTATTGATAAGGTCATTCATGTGTCAACCGATGAAATTTATGGCGACATAACGCGGGGAAAATTTTTCGAGGATGCTCCCTTTAATCCCAGTTCACCGTATTCTGCGAGCAAAGCCGCTGCGGACCTGCTGGCAAAATCGTATCTACGGACATTCAAATTTCCGGTTATTATCGTCCGCCCTTCAAATAATTACGGACCATGGCAATACCCGGAAAAATTCATGCCGGTTGTAATATATAAGGCCCTGGGGAACGAAAAGATACCGGTTTATGGCAGGGGACAAAACGTCAGGGAGTGGCTACATGTTTCTGATTGCGCGGATGCAATTTTAAAGGTGCTTGAAAAGGGTAAAGTCGGAGAAATTTATAATATCGGCTCGGGGAATGAACGGAAAAATATAGACGTCGCAAAGCAAATTCTTGATATTTTACGGAAGCCGTATTCGCTGCTCGAATATGTTGCCGACCGTCCGGGGCATGATTTACGCTACGCCTTAAACTTTTCCAAAATAAGGAGCGAGTTAAATTGGAACCCCCGGATTGCGTTTAATGACGGACTAGAGGAAACGGTCGGCTGGTATAAAGATAATTTTTCCTGGCTTAAAAAAAAGGTTAAATATCTGCAGGATTACTGGAAAAAGGTCTATAAATAGGAACTAAATATAAATGCGGACGGACCCCTCCTGGCTTGCTAAACATGGAGAGTCCTCGTCTTGGCTATCGCAAAGTAGCGGAAGAGGCCTGTCCCCAAAAAGAACGATGATCGAAAGGAACCTGTCCCCGAAGAGCTTCTAATGCGAAACAAGAAAAATAAATATTCGGTCGATAATAAAAACCGCTTAGTCATTAATGATACCGTTGTCAATGGTTCTTTTTCGACGGACAAGAATAACCGCCTCATCTACCGGCTCAATGAGCCGCGGGCCTGGCGCCGGAAACACGGTTTACCCGGCAAGATTATTTTTATCGGCAACTGGTCGCTTAATGAAAACCATGATTTGGATTTTCTCGTGGCCGACAGGAAAGATAGGCTTTCGCTTGAAGGCAAAATTATTGCGGTAGAAAGTCATAAATTAGTATTTGCAATTAATCAGGGTCCTGTTTCTCGCATCTGCCTCTTAAAACTATCCGGTTCCTGGGGATGCGATGAAGCCAGCAGGATTTTCTTTTCCGCAAGCAAGAAGCCGAATCCCGACATACTTACGTTTGAGGGAGGTTGGAAATTAAACGGGAGCCAGCAGATAGTTTATACGTATCAAAAAACAGATTTAAAAAGGAAAACAAAGGTTTTATCGGAACTGAGGTTTTCCGGGTTCTGGCAAATAACTTCCGCAAACAGGCTTACGTATATATTATCCCGCGGCACAAATTCCGGATTTGACTTCAAGGTTCAGCTGGAAACGCCAAATCTTTACCCGCAGGACGGCAAAATCAAGTATCGTTTAGGCGCGGGCGTAAAAGGGGCTGTCCCTAAAACCATTTGCCTCTATGGCACCTGGAAATTCAGCAGACGGCTGGGTTTGGTTTTTGAGATGGAATACGCAAAAGGGGAGATTCATTCGCTTGTTTTTGGCACGGAAGTTGATTTTGGCAAAAATAATCAAATCGCTTTTAATCTTAAAGACAGGCATGGGGAAGAGTTGGGTATAAGCCTAATATTTACGCATAAGCTTTTAAGACAAGCAGGCGCGGAATGGTTCTTGCGCCTTAAGCATACAAGGGAAGGTTCTGGCATAGATACCGGAATGCGTATACCATTCTAATACAGGGACTCTCCCCTTCTCTGGCTAATCCGAAGAATCAGAACGGGGGTTGTCCTTAAATGAACAGGAGAAGCAAAATGTCTAAGAAGGCTTTGATTACTGGCGTAACGGGGCAAGACGGTTCATATCTGGCAGAATTTCTTCTGGAAAAAGGTTATGAAGTTCACGGGATAGTCCGGCGGGTGGCGCTGGAGGACCCCGAGCACAGGCTCTGGAGGATAAAGCATATCCTGAATAAAATAAAACTGCATCCGGCGTCGTTAGAGAGCTATCCTAGCATATTTAATGTCGTTGAGAGCGTCAAGCCTGATGAGTGTTACCATTTGGCGGCGCAGAGCTTTGTCAGCTATTCTTTTGAAGACGAATTTTCAACCATCAATACAAATATTAACGGCACGCATTTTGTGCTTTCCGCTATAAAAGAAAGAGCGCCAAAGTGCAGGTTTTATTTTGCCGCTTCCAGCGAAATGTTCGGCCACGTGTACGAAACCCCACAGGATGAAGAAACTCCCTTTCACCCGCGTTCCCCTTACGGAATTTCCAAGGTTGCCGGGTTTGACCTGACCAGGAATTACCGCGAGGCATACGGCATTTTTGCTTCTAGCGGCATACTTTTTAACCATGAGTCGCCTCGCCGCGGCTTTGAATTTGTCACCCGTAAAATTACCAATGCCGCAGCGGAGATTAAATTGGGCCTGGCAAAGGAATTGAGGCTTGGAAACCTTGAGGCAAGGAGAGACTGGGGTTTTTCAGGCGATTATGTAAAAGCTATGTATCTTATGCTGCAGCAGGATAAGCCGGATGATTATGTTATCGCCACCGGAGAAACTCATACTGTAAGGGAATTTGTTGAGCTGGCATTCGGTTTTGTCGGCCTTGATTGGAAGAAATATACGGTTATTGACAAAAATTTTTATAGGCCCGCGGAAGTAAACCTTTTGCTCGGCGATTATGCGAAGGCAAGAAGGAAGTTGCATTGGAAGCCATCCTTGAAATTTAGGGAATTGGTCCGGATGATGGTGGAAGCGGACTTGAATCGCTTGAAGGGATTGTCCTGCTAAGCGTGGAGAGACCTCGTCTTGTATATTTGAGAGAAGTAGAAGGGACCTCTCCCCAAGAGGAAATATGAACCCTTTAGTTTCGCTTAATATCGCTACATATAATTCGGCAAAAACTCTCGGTAAATGTCTTGATTCGGTTAAAAACCAGGCCTATAAGAATATTGAAATTGTAATTATGGATTCTTATAGTAAAGACGGCACCCTGGAAATCGCCAAGTCTTACGGGGCCCGGATAGTCTTTGCCGATACCCTGGCCGCGGCCAGAAAAGCAGGTTCCGATGCCAGCACCGGAGAATATATATTTATCCTGGATTCCGACCAGATTCTGGAGCCGAATGTGCTCGCTGAATGCGTCAAGGTCTGCGAAGAAGAAGGCTTTGACGGAGTGACTTTATTTGAGAAGTCATTGATAACCAGGAATACTTTTGTGGAGCGGGTCATCGCTTACGATAAGGAAATTTTTCATTCGTTGCGCGACGATGACCCTATTAAAGGCACGGCCATACCCAGGTTTTTCCGGGCAAGTTTTTTCAAAAAGGTAGAGTTTGCAAAGAATCCCCCCATAACTTTCGAACATACCATTATCCATCATAAGATAGTGGAGATGGGGGCGAGGATAAAATTTGTTGATGCCTATATCTGGCATCACGAGGCCACCACCATAAGAGAAGTTGGGCGTAAGTTTTTCCGCTATGGTTATTATTACATACCGGCTTTTGAGTTTAATAAAGAGCTTGCCGTGCGCCACAGTATGCCGCGCAGGACCTATTTTCATTGCAATGCCCTTAAAAATCCGGTTTTATTTATCGGTTTATTCTATGTCTATTTGGTTAAAGCTGTTTCGGCTGCATCAGGGGCTTTGATGTATATCTTACAAGAGAAAAAATGAAAGTTTCCGTAGTGATACCGACCCTGGGACGCAGTAATGTCCTGGAAAATTGCCTGGATTCGTTGATTAAGCAGACAAATAAGGATTTTGAAGTCGTCATTGTTACAGATAAAGAAGAAAAACTACAGTACTTAGCGGATAAATACCGGAACCTCAAGATCATATTGACCGAGCAGCGTGAAGAGGGCCTGGTATCTGCAAGGAATGCGGGGTTATTTAGCGCTTCCGGAGAGTTCGTCAGTTTTATAGACGACGATGTAACGGTAGCGCCGGATTGGATTGGCGAAATTATAAAGGCATTTAATTCATCCAATGATGTGGGAGGGGTGAGTGGGCCTACATTGATTCCACAAGAGAGCTTAGATAAACGCGATATTATGGCGTTTCATCAAAAGATAAAAACAGGTTTTTTTTGGAAAATAATCGGCAGGATATACGCACGTTTTGTTTTGGAGGATAACCTAAATACTGTGGGCCGGATATTCACGAGCGGGGCCTTCTCAATGGGGTCAAATTATCCGGATTCAACGCGCATCGCCGGTTACCCGGAAGTTGATTACCTGGAGGCTTGCAATATGTCTTTCCGGCGCTTTGTCATGGACAAAACCGGAGGTTTCTCGCAGGAATATAAGGGTGTAGGCGACTGGAGTGAACCTGACCTGGCCTTCCGGGTAAAACAAGAGGGTTACCGGCTCATTTTTAATCCCAGGGCAATAGTGCATCATCATATAAGCCAGCAAGGGGTATTTAAAGAGAGGGGAAAGGATAGTTTCCAGCGCACTAAAAATTTCGTCCATTTTTATTTTACCTGGATAAAACCGGATACTTTGGAAAAATCGGTACGTTTTGGGTTTAATCTTTTATTCATAAATGCATACTGGCTGTATAAATTTTTTCAGACTGCGGGTTTGAGTTGGCTGGGAGGGTTAAGGGGAACATTCAGCGGGCTAAGGAGAGAGCTATGCAGGTTGTGATCCTTTGCGGCGGCAAGGGCACGAGAATGGGTAATGATGAGTTGCCTAAAGCCCTTTTTCCGGTAGGCGATAAGCCTATCCTTTGGCATATTATGCGCATTTACGCGCATTACAGGTTTAAGGATTTTATCCTTTGCCTGGGGTATAAAGGTTTTAAAATAAAGGAATATTTCCAGGGCATTAAAGAATGGGATATCCGTTTTGTGGATACGGGATTGGAAACGAATACCGGAGGCAGGATATATAAAGCCAGAAAGCACATTGAGGATGACATATTTTTTGTTACTTACGGCGATGGCCTGGCGGATATAGATTTTAAAACCTTGCTGGAGTTCCATCAGGCGCATAAAAAGTCCGCTACGCTGAGTGTCGTCAGACCTCATTCAACTTTCGGCATTGTAGGCATAGATAGTCATACGGATACCGTGACCCATTTTGATGAAAAGCCGGTACTTGACCACTGGATAAACGGAGGTTTTTTTGTTTTTAACCGTGAGGTTTTTAAGTATATTAATGAAAACGATATTTTGGAAAGCGATTGTTTCCCGCGGATAGCTAAAGAAAGGCAGCTTTCTGCATACAAACATAACGGTTTTTGGGAGTGCATGGATACTTATAAAGACAACTTGAAATTAAACCAGCTTTGGAAGGAAGATAAGGCGCCTTGGGCGGTATGGAAAGGAAGGGCAAAATGAAGAATTTCTGGCAGAACAAGAATGTGTTTATGACCGGAGGGACCGGATTACTTGGCCCATGGTTGACGCGTTATCTTATAGAAAGAGGCGCAAAGATAATACTGCTTGTGCGGGATGACGTTCCGTCTTCAAATTTACACAGGATGGACTTGATGGATAGAGTTACTATTGCGCGCGGAAACCTCGAGGATTACTTTCTTATTCGCAGGGTAGTAAACGAATATGAAATTGAGGTGGTTTTTCACTTGGGCGCGCAGACTATTGTGAGCGTGGCTAATCGTGATCCACTATCAACATTCGAGACGAATATCAAGGGGACCTGGAATTTATTGGAGGTTTGCCGGCAGAATCAAGGAGTCAGGCAAATAGTTGTCTCCTCAAGCGATAAGGCATACGGGGAAAAAGAGAAGTTGCCATATTTTGAAGATGATCCCTTGAGGGGACTCCATCCGTATGATGTTTCCAAGAGTTGCGCGGATTTAATATGCCAGACATATCACAAAACTTACGCCTTGCCGGTTTGCATCAGCCGTTGCGCAAATCTATACGGAGGAGGCGACCTTAATTTCAGCCGGATTATTCCGGGAACGATACGCTCAGTACTTTTTAATGAATCTCCGGTTATAAGAAGCGACGGCAAGTATATACGCGATTATTTTTATGTAGAAGATGCGGTATTGGCATTTATCAATCTGGCTGAGAAAATGCAGGATAAGAAGATACATGGCGAAGCGTTTAATTTTAGCAGCGCTATGCCTATAAGCGTGTTGGAATTGGTAAATAAAATATTGAAATTAATGGGCGCTAAATTAAAACCAAAAATCCTAAATGCGGCAAAGAATGAAATAAAGGATCAATATCTTTCGGCTGAAAAAGCGCGTAGACTTTTAGGCTGGAAGTCCAAATACAGCCTCGATGTCGGCCTGGAAAATACTATCGCCTGGTATAAAGATTATTTTAACAGATAACGGAGGTTTAAATGATAGCGGGAGTCGTGGTAAAAGGGCTTAAGCAGATTCCGGATGAACGCGGCAAGATTATGCATATGTTACGGGAAGATGATCCGGACTTCGAGAGGTTCGGAGAGATTTATTTCTCTGTAGTTTATCCCGGCGTGGTAAAGGGCTGGCATGTACATAAAAGGATGACCCTTAATTATGCCGTTATCAGCGGAATGATTAAATTGGTTTTGTATGACGGCAGAAAGAAATCTAAGACTTTCGGCCAGATACAGGAGATATTTATGGGGGAAGATAATTACATATTGGTAAAGATCCCGGCCGGGGTTACAAATGGATTCAAGGGCATAGGCAGAAAAACGGCGATTGTGGCGAATTGTTCGACAATTCCGCACAGTCCTGATGAGATAATCCGCATAGACCCTTTTAAAAATGATATTCCATATAATTGGGATATTAGGCATAAATGAAAAAAGTTCTTATTATAGGCGCATCCGGTTTGGTCGGAAATACGTTATACCGGATATTATCCTCACAATACCAGGTAGAAGGTACATATTGTGGTTATCCATGTGAATGCCTGGTTCGGTTAGATATATCCGACCGTCGGTCGGTAGAAAAAGTCATTGAAAGTTTTAATCCGGATTGCGTGTTTTTGCCTGCGGCTATGACTAATGTTGATTTGTGCGAAGATAATAAGGATGCTTGTATACGAGTTAATGTGGAAGGCGTGAACAACGTTGTAAGCGTCATCAAGGACCATCCGTGCAAGCTGGTTTATTTTTCAACCGAATATGTTTTTGACGGCAAAAACGGCCCGTATTCCGAGGATGATAAGCCTAATCCCATAAATGTCTACGGAAAGGCCAAGTTGGAAGCGGAATATATCATTTCTTCGCTGTTGAAGGATTATTTGATTATCCGCACAACCGGCATTTACGGCTGGGAGCCGCAGGGCAAAAATTTTGTCATGGGACTTATCCGGCGGAATAGATTAAAAGAGACGGTAAAAGTTCCAGTTGACCAGATAAGCACCCCGACTTATGTGGAAGATTTAGCGGTAACCTCGCTGGAACTGGTACATTCAGGCAAGAAGGAGATTTATAATGTTGCCGGAAGCAGTTTGATTAACCGCCTGGAATTCGCTAATTTTATTGCGGATGAATTCGGGTTGAATAAAAGATTAATCCGGGGGATAAAAACCGAGGATTTAATGCAAAAAGCGGCTCGTCCACTTGCCGCTGGATTAAAAATAGATAAGATATCAGGCGAACTTAATATACATATGTCATCAGCGGTTGAAGGATTGAAATTAATGAAAAGGAGTATGCCGGATGGTTATGCAGGATAAAGTTTCGTTACTGCGGGAGAGAATGTTTAGAGATGTGGTGCGCCTTTATAAGGTGGAGAAGTGCAGAAAGGCGAAGTTTAGGCCGAGTAAGGATAAGGTAAATTGCTCCGGCCGGGTATATGACGAAAAAGAAATCATCTCACTAGTTAGCGCTTCTTTGGAATTCTGGTTGACTGCCGGAAGGTATGCCGAAGAGTTCGAGTATAATTTTTCCAAATTTTTAGGTGCAAAACATGCAATTTTGGTTAATTCCGGTTCCTCGGCTAATCTCCTGGCGGTCACCGCTCTTACTTCGCATGAATTAGGCAAGCGCAGATTATTACCCGGAGACGAAGTGATTACGGCTGCCGCAGCATTCCCTACCACAGTTAACCCGATAATACAAAATCGCCTTATCCCTGTTTTTGTGGACGTGGAATTACCTACTTATAATGTTGATGTAAAAATTTTAGAAAAGGCAATTACAAAGAAGACTAAGGCTATTTTTCTAGCCCACACTATGGGGAATCCTTTTGATGTTAGCGGTATTATGAGGGTAGCCCGAAAGCATAATCTTTTTGTGGTTGAAGATGCTTGCGATGCCTTGGGTTCGGAGTATAAGAATAAACTTGTGGGGGCATTTGGGGATATAGGGGCGTTCAGTTTTTATCCTGCGCACCATATTACCATGGGCGAAGGTGGGGCACTGGTTACCAATAATAATAAACTTAAAATGATAATTCAGTCATTCAGGGATTGGGGTAGGGCATGTTGGTGCCCGCCGGGAATGGACAATTGTTGCGGCAAGAGGTTTGAATGGAAACATGGAGATTTGCCCTATGGATATGACCATAAATACGTTTATTCCCATATCGGCTATAACTTGAAGGCTACCGATTTGCAGGCGGCAATAGGCGTTGAGCAGCTTAAAAAATTACCGGATTTTATTTCCCGGCGAAAAAAGAATTTCCACTTATTATATGAAGGTTTGAAGAAATATAGCAGATTTTTGATTTTACCTCAAGCGACAGCAAATTCTTGCCCCAGTTGGTTTGGTTTTTTAATATCTGTAAAAAGTAATGCCGGTTTCACAAAGAATGATTTAGTGGAATATCTGGAAAGTCACAAAATAGCCACGCGCATGCTTTTTGCAGGCAATATCCTGAGGCAGCCGGCATACAAGGATATAAAATGCCGCATTGTCGGTTCTTTACGTAACACCGATTTTATTATGCGTAATACTTTCTGGATCGGCGTATACCCCGGTATCGCTAATGAGCAGGTCGGATATGTTCTCAAGGTATTCGCTGATTTCTTTGGCAACAGATGAGTCCGCTGGTTTCTGTAGTTATCGTCAATCGTAACGGCATAGATTTTGTTGATACCTGCCTGCGGTCGGTCCTAAATAACCGTTATCCCAATTTTGAAGTTATATTTGTGGACAACGCATCGTCTGACGGAAGCCGGGAGTATGTGCAGGATATTTTCGGGAATGACTCGCGGATGCGCTTTGTGCTGAACAAGGAGAGCGTAGGCCCGGCAGTCGGCCGCAATAACGGCATTGCGCTATCTAAAGGGGAATATGTGGCTTTCCTGGATAATGATACGGAAGTGGATAAAGATTGGCTGTGGGAATTAATCCGAGTATTTGGTTCGGACCTTACTATTGGCAGCGCGCAAAGCAAATTATTGCGCATGGAACCGCGCGATACTTATGATTGTGCCGGAGATTATCTGACGCCTTTTGGTTTCTTAAGCGAAAGAGCCAGAGCGGCAAAAGACACGGGCCAGTTTGATTATGTTGCCGATATTTTGAGCGCGAAATCCGCCGCAAGCATTGTCCGTAAGGATGTGCTTAACAAAATAGGTGGTTTTGACGAAGATTTCTATATGTATCTTGAGGAAACAGATTTTTCCTGGAGGGTCTGGTTGGTTGGTTATCGTGTGGTGTTTGTTCCTAAATCAGTTGTTTATCATGCGTATGGCACAAAGAAAAAGTCTTTTCAAAAGCATTATTCCCAGCATGTCATAAGATACTATGGATGCCGAAATTATATTTCGACTTTGATAAAAAACCTGGAATTCAAAAATATTATCCGGATCGTACCGCTCCATATTGCCGCTTGGCTTGGGCTGGCCTTTATGTTTCTCGCAAAAAATAAAGTTAAAGATGGTTTTTTAATAATCAAGGGCGTTTGGTGGAATGCTCTTAATATCGGAATGTTATTAAGAAAACATCACTTTCTCCAAAAGAACGTCCGTAAGTCCAAAGATCGGGAAATACTGGGAAAAATTATGACTTCAAATACTTTAAGTTACTATCTTGGCAAAGGGTTATCTTATATCCATGGCCGGCCTTATTGATGATGCGCTAGTTTCGGTTATTATCGTTAACTATAACGGCATAAACTTTATTGAAAGTTGTTTGAACAGTATACTTGCTTCGGATTACCGTAATCTGGAAATTGTTCTGGTGGATAATGCTTCTTCCGATGGAAGCGTGGACTTGGTTAGAAATAGATTTAATTTCGAAAAAAGAATAAAAATCATTGTCAATAATGTCAGAGTTGGCCCGGCGAAAGGAAGGAACATAGGAATTGTGCATTCCAGGGGCGAGTTTATCGTATTCCTGGATAATGATACTGAAGTTGATGCGCATTGGTTGAGCGCGCTTGTTTTGGCGGTGAAAGAGGATTCACGCATAGGGGCCGCGCAGAGTAAGCTTCTTCTTTCGGACAGGAAAACAATTGATTCCTGCGGACACTATCTGAGCATAATAGGTTTTCCATATGAAATAGGGGCCGGCGAAATAGACCGTGGGCAATATGACAAAATCATGCATATTTTTGGGGCAAGAAGTGCGGCGATGTTTATCCGCCGGGCGGTATTGGAGGAGATTGGTTATTTCGACCCGGATTATTTTATATATAGCGAAGAGACTGACCTCTGCTGGCGCGTCTGGATGCATAATTACCGGATTGTTTATGTTCCATCGTCAGTGGTATATCACAGAAGAGGTGGTTCTCTGAATGGAGGATCGCGGTATTTGATATTTTATGAAGGGGCAAAAAACTGTACGAAAACCCTGATAAAGAATTTAAGCCTGCAAAAATTATTGTTTATCCTGCCGCTGCATATCTTAAGTTGGATGACTTTAAGTATTGTTTTTATCCTGAAAGGCCGCACTAACGACGCCCGGGGAATACTCAAGGGCCTTTTGTGGGATGTGGTTAATATGAGGAAGATGTGCCGCAACAGGATTAGAGTACAGGAGCGCAGGGTGGTGCGCGACAGCCAGATATCCGGGGTTATGTTCGGTAATTTTTCCACCCCGGATTTGGTCAAAAAAGGATTAAGCTGGTTAGGAAGGATATAAGTGGAAGAATTCCCCTTATTTTCGGTCATTATCTTAAACTATAACGGTAAAAAAGTATTGCAGTCGTGTATCGGTTCGGTTTTAAAGACCGATTATCCTGATTTTGAAATCGTCTTAGTGGACAATTGTTCGACCGACGGAAGCATAGAAGAAGCGGAAGCGGCATTCCAGGGGCTCAAGAATTTAAAGATTATTAAAAATCCCCGGCCGCTTTTTTACGCTGGCGGCAATAACGTCGGCTTCAGTCATGCCCGCGGAAAATATGTTGTTTTTTTGAATAGTGACACTGAGGTCGATCCTCAATGGCTAAAGGAGTTGGCGCGGGGTTTCCGGAATGAAGGCGTTGGTGCGGTTAGTCCCAAGGTGGTGTATTATTCTAATCCGGCTACAATCGATAACGTAGGGCAGGATTTGGATATTTTTGGCTTTGGCTTTGGGCGCGGCACCAACCAAAAGGACTCAAACCGGTTTAATGAACCAACTGAGATTTTTTCTGCAAGCGGAGTCGCCATGGCCGCAAGGCGGGATATATTACAGAGGGTCGGAGTATTCGATGATAAATTTATTTTTTATTATGAAGATACGGATTTGTCGTGGCGGATAAGATTAAGCGGCTATAAGATTATGGTTGTTCCGAGGGCGCGGGTGTATCATAAGGTTTCGCAGACTACACGCAGGTATTCGGCAATAAAGGAATTGTCGTATAATGCAAGGAAAAACCGCATAGCGACAATGTTTCGCAACTATGCTTTTATTAATTTATTTTTGTTTTTACCGGTAACATTGTTGTTTTATTTTTTGATGTATATAAAGGAATTATTGGTTGACGGAAATCGTGGTATGGCTAACACTGTGATTGATGCGATAAAGTGGAATATAGACAACTTGTCTGATAATTTAGCCAAAAGGCATGAAGTGCAAAAGAATATACGCAAGGTTGGGGAACTTGAAATCCTAGGTAAAATGCACAAGTTCCCTTTGTTAATAAGATATGGAATATAACAAACGGCAATACCGGGTTGAGATAATTAAGGCGCTGGGTTTGTTTTCTACTCTAACAGTTATTTTTACATATCCATTGGTTTTAAAGATTGCTGGTTATATTCCAGGGTTCCATAGCAGCGATGAATGCTACGGAGCATTATGGAATTTTTGGTGGTTAAAATACAGCTGGCAGAAGCATATCTTTGATTGTCCTCCCATAGCCATACCCTTTGGGATGCAGCCGTGTGAAAGCGGATACCCGCTTTGGAATGCGATAAATAAATGGCTGTCGATATTAACCGGTAATATTTTTGCCTATAATATCCAGGTGCTCGGCGGGTATTTGCTGAGCGGCTTATTCGTTTATGCGCTTGTTTATCATTTAGCAAAAGATAAGAAATGCGCATTTTTCTCCGGGATTATCTATGCATTTTGCCCATATCATATAGTCCGTACCTGGCAGCACCTGGGGTTGTCCATGATCCAGTGGATACCGCTATATTTGCTCGGATTGGTCAGGATAAAAGATAAACCGGGATTTAAAAACACATTATTTGCGGCCATGGCATTGTTTCTGGTTTTTTCGTTCGATCTCTATTATGTATATTTTATGTTTATAGTTACGGTATTATTTTTTGCATTTTTATTTCTCTTCGCCTGGAAGAAAAAGATAAAGGCGCCAGTTCTGTTCAAAAATGATTGGGAAGCCGCCCAAAAGATAATCCTTTGCGGATTTATAGTTTTTTTGTTTGTTTCGCCGACGATATATTCGACTGTTATGAGCAGCCGGAATTATAGCCGGATGCCGGCCTCCGCGCATAATCCCTATCTCAGACCATTTGAAGATTTATTTGCGCAGTCAGCCAAGCCGTTGGGATATCTTTTGCCTGCAAGCACGCATCCTGTTCTGGGGGCGTTGGCCGAAGGTTTTGTGGGTTCGAGTTGGTACGGAGAAAGCTTTACGGAACATACGCTTTATTTGGGATGGGTTCCGTTGATACTGGCGTTTATGGCATTGCGCAGATGGCGGGCAGGGCGCAAAGAAAAACAGGGACAGCCCCATTTGGAGACAGTCCCTGCCAATGAAGATTTTTATATCGGTTTTTTTCTATCCCTGGCGGTTGTTGCCTGGTTATTTTCCCAGCCGCCCTGGTGGAATATTTTCGGATTTAAGTTATATATGCCCTCGTTTTTTATGTATAAAATCCTGCCGATGTATCGTGCGTATTGCCGCTTTGGAATTGTGGTAATGCTGGCAATCGCGGTTTTAGCCGGTTTCGGATTAAAGTTTTTTCTGGAACGGTTTAAATCCCGGAAAGCCGGGAATGCGGTTTTTGCCTTATTTTGCGGCTTGGTTTTGTTTGAATTCTGGAATTATCCCTCTTTTAAAGTAATTGATGTCTCAAAAGTCCCGGCAGTTTATTATTGGCTTAAAAATGAGCCGCATGATACGATTATAGCTGAATATCCGCTGGACATAGACGGTGCCAATGAATTATATAAATTCTATCAGACTGTACATGAAAAGCCGATGATTAACGGCACCATCCCGGGGACTGACGCGAACATTTTTGCAAATAGGCTCACTGATTTATCAGACCTAAATACTGCCGTAGTCTTAAACCGCATCGGCGTAAAATATGCCCTGGTGCACAGGCAGGCCTATTTAGATACGGAGTTGACTCGGGATAAGGAAGAGTTGGATAAAATTCCCCAAAATTCCGGCCTTAAACTTGTCCGCAGTTTTCCAGCGGAAACATGTCCGGATGAGAATATAATATGTACACAGCGGACCGGGCCTATTGATGTGTATCAAGTAAAGTAGCATATAAACCTACTTGACAACCCGGATATTTGCAAATACAATAAATTAACATATTTGTTAATCTATTGTTCTTAATAATGGACTACTTAAAAGTTAAAAAAATCAATCAGCTGTATTTTGGATACGAGGATGTGGCTAAGGCCCTCCGGGTCACTCTGGATTCGGCAAAGGTAACCTGTTCCCGGCTGGTTGTTAAGGGCATTCTTGCCAGGCTCAAGCGGAATATTTATATCCTCAAGGATAAGTTGGATAATTTAAATACCGAGGATAAATTTATTCTGGCCAATATCATACAGACGCCGTCATATGTTTCGTTGATGACCGCATTGGATTATTACGGCATAACTACCCAGATGCAGCGTAATTTCGTCGAATCAATAGGAATATTGCGGACCAAAGAATTGAACATTCATGGATTTGGCCTGAAGTATAGCAAGGTGCAAAAATCCCTTTATTTTGGTTTTAGAAAAGAAGGGGAGTTTTTTATTGCGGCTCCGGAAAAGGCCTTTCTGGATGCCCTTTATCTTATGTCACTTAAGCGCTATCGCTTTGATTTGACTTCGATTAATTTTGACCGGCTTGATTCCCGGGAAATCAGGAGAATCTTTGAATTTTACCCCCGAAGAACACAAAACCTGATGGATAAATATGGATATTTTAAAGGCGCATGAGATATTTGAAATAGAGATTTTGGAGAAGCTTAAAAATAAAAAATTTTTAAGCCCGCTTGTATTTACAGGCGGAACAATGCTGCGTTTATGTTATGGCCTTAACCGCTATTCAACGGATTTGGATTTTTGGTTTATCCGGAAAGTGGAAGAAAACGAATATTCCCGGAAATTAAAGGAATACCTGTCTAGATTCTACGAGATAACCGATGCGCAGAGCAAGCTCAGCACAATCCTGCTTGAGATGCGTTTACCTGGCTACCCCAAGAGGTTGAAGATTGAAATCGGGAAAAAAATAAAAAGGTGCGATTTTCAGGAAAGGATAGCCTTTTCGAAATTTACCACAAAACAGGTTATCCTGCGGGTGCATACCCTTGAACAATCAATGAAGAATAAATTGGACGCAGCTTTAAGCAGGAAGGACATAAGGGACTTTTTTGACATGGAATTTATGCTCCGCAGGGGCATTGAAATCCCTGTTAATAAAAATTCCGCCTCGGAGTTAAAAAAGATTATTGGCAGTTTTAAGCCGAATGATTTCAAGGTTTCGCTGGGTTCGCTTTTAGACAGCGGCGAACGGGAGTATTATATAAAAAATAAATTTGAATATTTATTGGAAAAATTAAGCGCCGGCTCAATTCCCGGAGAATTATGAGGGTTTACAGATTATCGCTCATCCTGTGCATATCGTGGTTTATTTTTTTATGCCTGCTGCATTATCTTTCGGCAAGGCCGCTCTGGCTTGATGAGGCTTTTGTGCTGGGGAATATGCAGAACCTCGGGTTTAGAGAAATGTTAAGCCGGCCGCTGGGCAATGGCCAGGCATTCCCCAGGTTTTATCTTATCGCGGTTAAACTATTTTCCGGAAATTTTACTTGCCATGTGCTTTTTTTGCGTTTCCTTCCCTTAGCGGCGATGTTATCGGCGTTTTTTGTTTGGGGAAGGGTATATAGATACAGATTTGGCGACAAATGGGTTTTTTTGCTCGGCCTTTACGCCTGGGCCTCAAGCTATTATTTCAGCTATTACGCCGCGGAATTGAAGCAATATTCAATGGATGTGCTGGTTGTGGGTATTTTTGTCTGGTTTATTTTACATCAAGGTAGGATTGAAGACAAACAGCCGGGGAAAATTTTTATTGCCTGTGCAATATTTCTGCCGTTCATTATTCTCTTGTCCTATGCCGGTGTTTTTATTTTTTGGGTAGCCGCATATAATTTCCTGATGATTTCCAGAAAAAACAAAACGGTTTTTCCGTTATTTTTGGTATACACCTTTAATTGCCTTTTTGCGGCCGTTCTTATGTACCGTTTTGACATAATATATGCCTTTAAGCAGCAGGGATTATTTATCTACTGGAAGGACTATTTCTTGTGTAGGGATTCATTTTACTGTTTTTTTAAATCTTTCGGTGAAGGGGTAGAGCGGCTCGGGACGTGGTGGTTCACAGCTAACCCGATTTTAAAGAAAATAGCCAATCTTTTTATTCCGTTTTTTATCTGCCCGCTTTTTGGCCTTGGTATTGCCTCTCTGAGAAAAAACCGCTCTAAGATTGACGATATGGAATCAGTGGGCCTGTTGATGTTTGCGCAACTATTTATATTGGGAATTTTAAAAATTTATCCTTTTACCGGGGAACGGATAACTCTTTTCCTGGCGCCTTTTGTCATTTTTACGGTAATAAAGGGCATAGATTATTTTAAGAAGCCAAATTTTGTGAATCTTGCCCTGCGGAGTATCTTTTTTGCATTTTTTCTTATGTGTGGCCTGGATTCGCTGTTGCGTTACCTGAAACTCTATCGCTAAGTTTAGAGATATGAATATACTGGGCATTTCCTGTTTTTATCATGATAGCGCTGCCTGCCTTGTGCGGGACGGCGAAATCCTTGCCGCGGCGCAAGAAGAGCGATTTACCCGCAAGAAGCACGATTTTAATTTTCCCATAAATGCGATAAATTACTGCCTTAAAGAAGGGAAAATTGCAGCAGGAGATTTAGGTTTGGTAGTTTTTTACGATAAGCCTTTTATTAAATTTGAAAGGATATTGGAAACGTATTTGGCGTATGCTCCGTCGGGGATAAGGCAGTTTATTCAGGCAATGCCTTTATGGCTTAAGCAGAAACTCTGGATTCCGGAATTAATCCGCAGAGAGTTGGCTTACAATGGAAAGGTTTTGTTCGCTGAACACCACGAGTCGCACGCGGCAAGCGCATTTTACCCCTCTCCGTTTAAAGAAGCGGCATTTTTGACCATGGACGGCGTAGGCGAATGGGAAACCGCAAGTTTCGGCGTAGGCCGCGGCAATAGTCTTGAACTCCAGTACTATTTAAGGTTTCCTCATTCTTTAGGTTTGTTATACTCGGCTTTTACCTATTACGTCGGGTTTAAGGTGAATTCCGGAGAATATAAATTGATGGGTCTTGCTCCTTACGGAGAGCCCAGATATGCGCATTTGATATTGGATGAGTTGTTGGATTTGAAAGAGGACGGTTCGTTTAAATTGAATATGAAGTATTTCGGGTATTGCAACGGCTTAAGGATGACAAATCGGCGTTTTGAAAAGCTCTTTGGCGCTCCAGCGCGCAAACCCGAAACAGAGATAACCCGGAAAGATATGGATATGGCCGCGTCAATCCAGCAGGTAAGCGAAGAAATAATGCTCAGGATGGCAAGGCATGTGCATAAAATTACAGGGCAGGATAATCTCTGTCTTGCCGGAGGGGTTGCGTTTAATTGCGTGGGTAACGGCAGGATTTTGCGCCAGGGGCCTTTTAAAAATATCTGGATACAGCCGGCAGCAGGCGATGCGGGCGGAGCTCTGGGGGCTGCGCTTTTGACCTGGTATAAATATTTGGGGAATAGGCGTGAAGCGGATAATATGAACGATGGACAAAAGGCTTCTTTGCTGGGCCCGGCTTATGCCGATGAGGAGATCAAAACTTTTTTAAAGAAAGAAGGCGCGTCTTATAAAAGAATAGCCTATCCTGATATTCCGCAGGCAATTGCGGATTTAATTGATAGAGGCAATGTTATCGGCTGGTTTCAGGGGCGTATGGAATTCGGGCCTCGGGCATTGGGGGCAAGGAGTATAATCGGGGATGCAAGGGATGTCAGGATGCAATCCCGGATGAACCTGAAAATTAAATACCGGGAATCTTTCCGGCCGTTTGCGCCTACGGTTTTGCTGGAGAAGGCATCAGAGTGGTTTGATTTGCCCGTTGAGAGCCCTTACATGCTTTTGACCGCGCCGGTGAAGGAAGAAAAACGTCTGAAGCCTTCCGCGGAAAAAAGATTGTCCGGGTTCGAAAACTTAAAGGAAAGGCGTTCAGAAATCCCCGCAGTCACACACGTGGATTATTCGGCGAGGGTGCAGACAATAAAAAGAGATGATAATCCATTGTATTATGATATGATAAGTGCTTATTACAAGAAAACAGGGTGCCCGGTTATAATAAATACCTCTTTTAACGTAAGGGGGGAGCCATTGGTATGTATGCCCGAGGATGCGTTCCGGTGCTTTATGCGCACTGAAATGGATTACCTGATAATGGGTCCTTTCTTATTGGATAAAAGAGAGCAGAAAAAAATAGAAAAGGACATTAAGCGGCAGAAGGAATTTGAGTTGGATTAAATGGTGAAATTAGATTTAAGCAGGTATAATCTGAAGAAGTTCGGCATAATGATGGGGATAGCGTTTTTTGCCATAAGCCCAGTCATTCTGTTCCGTCATAAGCATAACCCGGCGGTAACTTCGGCAATCGCAGCGGTGTTTTTTATTCTATCTTTTGTTTGCCCCCTGTTATTGAAGCCGCTGTATATCGCCTGGATGAAACTGGCTTTTGTCCTGGGTTGGATAAATACCCGTCTGGTTTTGTTTATTATTTTTTATTTTGTTTTTACTCCTATAGGTTTGATAATGCGATTATTCGGTTCGGATTTGTTGGATAGGAAGATAGATAAGACTGCGCAGTCATACTGGAGAAAAAGAGAAAATAAGGCTTTTGTCGTGCAGGATTACGAAAGGCAATTTTAAGTTATGGGAGGGCCTCGTGGGTAAACTGGGCTTATTGAGGGAATTCTGGGATTTTTTAAAAGTAAGGAAGAAGTGGTGGCTGACCCCGATTGTTGTTATGTTTTTGCTGCTTGGGTTTTTAATAGTTTTTACCCAGTCATCGGCGGTTGCCCCGTTTATTTATACATTATTTTGAAGGATAAACGATGAAACGGATATTGGCCATATTGCTCGCTGGCGTATTAATTGTTGCGGCTATTTTTCAGAGAAACAATAACCCGGATACGGCTGTTTTCGCCTTAGGCAAACAAGCCGGGCCTGAAACAAAAGAATTGCGCTACAGGGTTTATTTATTCGGGCTTCTGCCTATAGGCAGGGTGGTCTTTGAGCGGGAAAAGGAAGAAATTTATAGCGGGGCAAAGGTTTATTACCTGCGGGCAACCGCCGGCACCTCAGATTTTATTTCAAAAATCTTTAGGGCCCGGGCGGCCCTGGATTCTTATGTTGATGCGCAAAATTTTAACCCTGTATTTTTCCGGCAAAAACTATCGCTTCCCGGTAAACCGGATGCGCTAAAAGAGGCATATTATGACCAGAAAAAGGGCGTCATGTCTATTTCCGGGGTCCAGCGGCAGATATTACCGAATACCCAGGATCCTCTATCCGTGATATTCAATATCCGACGTATGGATTTTAGTTATTCGCGCGGATTGGAGCTGAACCTGAACACTAACCAGAAAAATTACATTATGAAAGGCGCGGCGCAGCCGGGAGAAATTGTTTCGCATAAAAAGATATACCGTACGGCAGTATTAACAGCGGATATCCGGCGGAGAGATAAAAACCCTTACCATAAATCAAGCATCAGCGCGCTGTTGCTTAGAGAATACGGAAACACGCCTGTCTTAATTAAAGTTTTCGCCGGCGGATTTTTGATAATCGCCAAACTTATCGAGGCAAAATAATTATGAATTTATTGGTGTGCTTTTATATGAATTTCATAGTTTTGGCAACCTCATTTATTTTTACCTACAGGATATTTGAAGTCAAGCCTTTTAGTGATGGGCTGGTTTCCTGGTTTATTTTTTATTTTGCGCAAATTATATTTACCGAGCTTATATTAGGGAGCCGCGGGATCCTTTACATATCTAATGTCATATTCTTAAATTCGGCGCTGCTTTGCCTTTTTTGGTTCGTCAGCCGCAAGCGGGAATCATCGTTTGCCGCCGGCATAAAAAATAAACTGGAGGCCATTTTTAGCAGAAAACCTATATTGCTTACCGCTTGCATAATTTTAGGGTTCGGGCTGGCAAAGATTACGGTTAACTTATTTAACCCACCCTTTGGCTGGGATGACCTTAACTACCATTTCACCTTTCCTGTCGAGTGGTTAAAGCACGGAAACTTGAATAATCCGATTACAGTCTTCGATGACCCGGGCCCGACATATTATCCGATAAACGGGAACCTTTATTTTCTTTGGCTGATTTTCCCTTTTAAAAGCGTATTTTTGGCGGATTTAGGACAGGTCCCGTTTTTTATTCTGGGATTCCTGTCGGTATACTCTCTGTCCAGGAAATTAAATATCACCCAGGAAAATTCTTATCTTGCCGCCGCGCTTTTTACGTTCATTCCTAATTACTTCAAGCAAACTGAAATTGCCTATGTGGACGTGATGGTCTCCGCGCTATTTTTAGCTTGCGCAAATTTTTTATTTCTGCTGGATAAAGAATTTACATGGAAAAATGTATTGATTTTTGCTGTTGCGTTAGGTTCAATGCTGGGCATTAAAACCGTGGCCTTGCCTTACAGTGCGTTGTTATTTTTGCCGTTTATTTATTTGTCCTTCCGGAAGATTAAAAAGTGGCCGTTATTTGCTATATGCATATTTTTTGTCGTGATTTTCGGAGGGTTTAGTTATATCCGAAACCTCATGGATACAGGGAACCCGCTCTATCCTCTTGATTTTAACTTATTCGGACGGGCAATTTTTAAAGGCGTGATGAATATGGACACTTACCGCGCGCATTTCAAAATTGAAGATTACCGCTTATCCAAATTGCTTTTTCATGAGGGCCTGGGGATTCAATCTGTCGTATTCATATTCCCCGCATTATTTCTGGGCCTGCCGGTGGCATTAATAAAGAAACGCAAGGAGATAAGTCCGGGCCTGTTTTATTTCCTGGTTTTGCCGTTTTTGATTTATCTGGTTTACCGCTACGTGATTCCTCTGGCGAACACGCGGTATTTATATTGCCTTTTTGGACTGGGGATGGTTATTGCTTTTTATGTAATTGAGGAGCTAAAAATCCCGCCGCGGATAATAAATGTCCTGGTTGCTCTATGTTTTCTGGGCGCGATCGCGGAGATATCCAAGCGCGGAGAGTTAATCTGCTCAATTGCGCTGACAGTCTTGTTGTTTTTTTTATTGCCTGTTTTAATCCGGGATGCCAGGTTTTTGCCGCTCATTTTCGTTTCGTCACTCTGTTTTTTGCTATTTGCCGAGAGGTATTATGCAAAATATGAATACCCCCGGTATATAACAATGGTAGAATACTCAGGATTTTGGCCGGATGCCGCAAAGGCCTGGGAGTGGCTAAATAAAAATACCAAAGGGGATAATATTGCTTACGCCGGCAGGCCGGTGCCGTTCCCTTTATACGGAAGTAATTTTAAGAATAATGTCTATTATATTTCCGTGAATAAAACCGAACCGGCAAAGCTGCATTATTTTTCTGGTTCCCGCTATGAATGGGGCTATGATTTTTTAAGCTTGCATAAAAATCTAGAAGCAGAAGGTAATTACCGCTGGGGCGCGGATTATTCCCTCTGGCTGGGTAACATTTTGAAGCGAAACACCGGCTATCTATTTGTATATTCGCTCCACCAGACTGAGGATATTGAATTTCCCATTGAAGATAAATGGGCTAAAGCAAATCCGGATAGATTTAGTTCCGTATTCGCGAATGAAACCGTGCATATATACGAGGTGATAAAATGAAATTATCTCTTATCGTCCCGGCGTACAATGAAGCGGAAAACATCGTTGATGTTTTAAAGACCATAGAAAAAACTCTTGATATGGATCATGAGGTTGTAGTGGTCAACGACCACTCTTCCGATGCCACCGCAGAACTAGTAGGCAAGCTTTCTGCTGAATACGGCAATATCCGCTTGGTTGAAAATGCCGATGATAAGGGTTTTGCCAATGCCCTGAAGACAGGCTTCAGGAATTCTTACGCGGATATTGTTATTCCTGTTATGGGAGACCTTTGTGACGACTTGTCTACGATACCGAAGATGCTTGAAAAGATTAAGGAGGGATACGATGTTGCCTGCGGCTCCCGCTATATATCCGGCGGCGCCAGGCTCGGCGGGCCCAGGGTTAAAGGGATATTATCCCGTTTTTCCGGAGCGTCGCTGCATTATTTATTCGGAATCCCTCTTAGCGATATGCCTAATTCATTTAAGATGTACCGCCGGAAAGTAATCGAATCCGTAGATATAAAAGCAAAGAGTTTTGAGATATCAATGGAAATATTGCTAAAGGCGCATTTCGCCGGCTTTAAAATAGCGGAAGTGCCTACGGTATGGAAGGAAAGGACTAAGGGTAAGTCTAGTTTTAAGGTATTGAAACTGTTGCCGGGTTATCTTAAATTATACGCCTGGGCCATATTCAAAAAATTTGGAGGATAAGAGGCATGCCGCTACTTTCGGTGATACTCCCGGTTTACAACGAGGTCAATACAGTGAGGGGCATTCTGGAAAAGGTTAGTTCTGTAAATATTGACAAGGAAATCATTGTCGTTGATGACGGCTCTTTTGACGGAACGGAGAGGACGCTAAAAGATATAAGGCTTGATAATATGAAGATTATCCATCATAGTCGCAATAGAGGGAAGGGCGCGGCTTTCCTGACCGGGCTAAACAACGCAAGCGGAGAATTTGTCATAATCCAGGATGCGGACCTGGAATATAATCCGGACGAATATTTGAAATTAATGGCTGAGATGAAAAAGGGGGATGCGGATATCATTCTGGGGGCAAGGTTTATGGAGGGGTATTACGGCTCTTTTGTCCCGCGCTTTGGCAACCGCTTATTGACGAATTTGTTGAATTTCTTTTTTGGAATTAAACTCAATGACTGCTTCACTTGTTATAAAATGTTCCGGCGGGACACAATTAATAAGTTAAATCTTAAAGAGCAGAATTTCACAATTGAGACGGAGATAATCGCCAAGGCTTTAAAAAGGGGCTTAAGCATAAGAGAGGTCCCCATATCCTATCGGCCGCGCAGTTACTCAGAGGGCAAGAAAATACGCGTAAAAGACGGCATCCGCGCGATAATAAGCATCTTCAAGTACCGTTTTTCAGCTTAAGAATGCAAAACATAATTAAATATCTGGAACGTGCAGTTTATTGGGCGATTGTCACTATTCCTTTGAGTATGGCGATTTCTCCTGCCCTGATGAATGGATTTATGGGCCTGGCGCTATCGGGTTTTCTGATAAAAAGGGCTTTGAAGAGGGAAGATATTTTCATAAAAACCCCGGTAAACCTGCCGCTGGCATTCCTTTTTGCGTTAACCCTATTATCGCTTTTTAATACGGTAAGCCTGAAGGATAGTTTCAGGGGGGGAGTGCTCAGGTTTTTACAGTATATCTTTATGCTCTTGGCGGTTAGCGGAGAAGTAAAAGACAAACGGCAGATTAAAATGATTGTGTTTTCGGTTATCGTCGGTTTGTTATTTACGGCTGGCGATGAAATCTGGCAGGTGTTTGCGGGAAAGGATTTTGTGCGCGGGTATGATGTAGTAGTAAATATTGGCTTAGTGCGCGCAACAGCCTCTTTCAAAGATTCAAATACACTGGGTATTTATTTGAGCGCAATCGCGCCGCTGGTATTCGGATTAACCCTTTATTATCTTAAAGGCAAACGTAAGATTGCCGGGGTTATTTGCAGTTTTATTGCCCTGGCGGCAATCGCGCTTACTTATTCAAGACCAACCCTGCTTGCCACCTACGTAGCATTATTTTTTCTCGGGGTGGTACGAAAAGACAAGGGTATGATAATTTTTCTGGTTGGGTTCGCGCTTATTTCGCCTTTTTTATTGCCTAAATCCGTTAGAAATTTGGCAAAGGAAGTTAATTATAATCCGTTAAGGTTTATGTGCAATGATGACCGGATAGCGGTTTACCGCAATTCCCTTAACATGATAAAGGCCCATCCCTTTATCGGGGTCGGGGCGAATGCCTTCATGTCAAGTTATAAATACTACAAGGAATTCCCGGAATACCGCAATGTGGTTACGCTCGAGGAGATGAAGGCGCATAATAATTTTCTGCACATGGCCGGGGAAATAGGTTTAATCGGCTTATCTGTATTCTTATGGCTGCTATACAAACTGTTTAGGGAATGCGCGGATATTTATAAAAAATTAAGCGATGATTATATTAAAATTGTATCGCTTTCCTTAATTGCCTGTATTATCGCATTCTTAGTTAATGGCCTTACCGAAAGCAGCCTTTATTATTCCAGGGTGGCCCTGATATTCTGGTATTTAGCGGGTATGTCTTTAACGTTGCGCAAATTTTCCCATGGCGGAACAAACGCAAATTAGGAATATCCTGGTTTTTCGTAACGACAGGTTCGGGGAGTTTCTGCTTAACATTCCTGCTTTCCGGGCATTAAAAGAATCATTTCCCTCTGCCAGGTTAATTTTAGTGCTTGACCCTTATGTTAAACCTTTAGCAGAAAGATTAAATTATATCGATGAAATAATTGAATGGAGGAGTGGCCGCCATAGATTAACGGAGAAAATCAAGATAATCAGGTTTCTGCGCGCAAAAAATATTGATATGGCCGTAATGTTAAACCCTTCCCGGGATTTTAATATTATTACTTACCTGGCGGGGATTCCGCTGCGGGTGGGTTATGATAGAAAATTCAGCTTCCTGCTCACAAGCCGGATGGGGGATGAAAAGTATTTGGGATTAAAACATGAGGTAGAATACAATCTTGAGCTGGTTGCCCTTGCCGGTGCGCATACGCAGGATAAGTCCTTATCCTTGAATATAGATAAAGAGATAGCCGGCAGCCTGTTGAAGAAATCCGGCATAAAAGAAGGAGATATGTTGGTGGCAATACATCCCTGGACATCAGTTCCCCTAAAACAGTGGCCTTTAGAAAATTTTATTTCTTTAATTGATAAATTGTTGAAGAGATTTCCGGTTAAAATTATTGTCGTAGGGGGAAGAGAAGAGGCTGTAAAAAGCCCGGGGTTCTTTAATGGTCTGGGGGTAAATGTAGCTAATCTCTCCGGGAAAACAACGTTATTGGAGCTCGGCGCGCTGCTTAAGGCCTGCAGGGTGCTTGTTTCTGCTGACAGCGGGCCTGTTCATCTTGCCGCGAGCGTAGGTACTCCGGCTGTCGCGATTTTCAGAAATGATATCCCCGGGAAAAACCCGGAAAGATGGGGGCCGTGGGGAGAGCGCCATGTCGTAATTGGAAAAAGCAGCCTTAGAGATATAACCGTAGATGAGGTTTTTCAGTGTACGAAAAAATTCTTGTCATAAACCCCTTTGGTATCGGCGATGTATTGTTTACCACTCCGATAATCCATACTTTAAAAGATTCCAATCCTCAGGGAAAAATCGGGTATTTATGCAACCGCCGCAGCAGCCCTCTCCTGCGGGATAATCCGTATATAGATTATCTATTCATATACGAAAGGGATGAGTTTGATAAAATAAAAAGACGCAATTATTTTGCCTGGATTAAGGAAAATATCAAATTCCTGGAGCAGATTAAGGAGCGGCATTTCGATTTGGCGATTGATTTTTCCCTGAATACTCAATACGGATTTTTCAGCTGGTACGCAGGCATAAAGACCAGGATTGGCTATGATTTTAAGGGCAGGGGTTGGCTTCTTACGCGTAAAATAAAATTGCCGGCGGGTTACAATAGCAAGCACATCGTGGAATACTATGCCGCTCTCCTCGGGTTTATCGGCTTAGAATTGAAATGCAGGAAATTGGAACTATTTCTTGAAAATGAGAATGTAAGACATGCCGAAGAAATGCTTGAACGTGGGGGTATAGGCGGATCGGATTTACTGGTAGGGATTGTGCCCGGGGCGGGGAGAAGCTGGGGGGGCAGCGCATATTTAAAGCATTGGCCGGCAGAAAATTTTGCCCGGCTGGCGGATAAAATAATTGAAAATTATCCGGCAAAGATTATAATAATTGGTGATTCAAGCGAAAAAGAAATCTGTAACAAGGTAATTTCTGGCATGCAGCATCCGGCAATAGACCTATCCGGCAGGACCACTCCGGGAGAATTAGCCGCATTGTTAAGCAAAATGAAATTAGTTATTACCAACGACGGCGGGCCATTACATATGGCAGTAGCGCTCGGCATCAAAACAGTTTCGGTTTTTGGCCCGGTCAATGATGTTGTTTATGGACCGTATCCCCCGGGAAAAGGGCACATAGTTGTTAAAAGCAAAGTACCATGCCGTCCTTGCTATAAGAATTTCCGGGTTTCTGAGTGCGCCAATCCGCAGGAATGCCTGAGCGGGATTAATCCCGATGAGGTATTTTCTGCAGCCAAAGCCTGCTTGTCGGCAGACAGGGAGTCATTGCAATGAGAATTCCATTTATTGACCTGAATGCCCAATATGCCGAGATAAAGAAAGACTTGCAAGCATCTTTTGACGCCATAATGAAGAGGGGGGATTTTATTTTGGGCAAAGAGGTGGTGCTATTCGAAAAGGAATTCGCCGGATATTCAAAGCGAAAATTCGCCCTGGGGGTCAATTCTGGCACCGATGCCCTTTTTTTAGGGTTGCTGAGTCTGGGTATCGGCAAAGGCGATGAGGTTATCGTGCCGGCATTTACATATATTGCCACGGCGTTTGCGGTTACCTATACCGGGGCGCGGCCTGTTTTCGTAGATATCAGCAGGGATAGTTACAATATTGATACAAATAAAATCAGTGCGGCAATCACAAAAAGGACCAAGGCGATAATGCCCGTCCATCTTTATGGGCAGTGTGCGGATATGGCGCCAATTTTGGAAATTGCCAAAACGCATAAACTGAAAGTTATCGAAGATGCGGCGCAGGCGCACGGCGCACTTTATAAAAATCGGATGGCCGGCTCAATAGGCGATATCGGATGCTTTAGCTTTTATCCCACCAAAAACCTGGGTGGATTTGGCGACGGCGGGTTGATTTTGACGGATAACCCGGAGATTTATAAGAGGCTTTTTAAATTGCGCGACTACGGTCGGAAGACAAGGTACGAGCACGTTAACCTGGGATATAACTCCCGCCTGGATACCCTGCAGGCTGCGGTTTTATCCATAAAACTTAAACATCTGGAAAAATGGAATAATATGCGCCGCAGGAACGCCAAAATTTATAATGCTATGCTTAAGCCCGCGGATAATATAATTACCCCTGAAGAAAGCGGTTACGCCAGGCACGTTTACCATGTATATGCGGTCAGGGTTAAGGATAGGGATAGGGTGGTTAATGAGCTCCGCGAGAATAAGATAAGCGCCATTGTTCATTATCCCGTACCCTTGCACCTGCAGGAAGTATTTAGCGGCTTGGGTTATAAGAATGGCGATTTCCCGGTTGCTGAAAAGATAGCCCATGAGGTAATCTCGTTGCCGATGTACCCGCATTTAAAGGAGAGGCAGATTAAATTTATTGCGGACACGCTGATAAAAATTACAAGGGATTAACAGGTGAACGATAAGCCCGGACTTTCGGTAGTGGTTTTGACTAAAAATGAGGAAGAGAGGATTGCTGCTGCTCTTAATTCCGTAAGATGGGCGGATGAAATCATCGTGGTTGATGATGAAAGCACAGATGGGACCGTTGAAATCGCTAAGGGCTATACGGATAAAATCTTTATAAAAAAGATGGATCTGGAGGGCAGGCACAGAAACTGGGCGTACGGGCAGGCCAAGAATAAATGGGTTTTAAGTTTAGATGCAGATGAGATAATTACGTCGGAATTAAGGGAAGAGATAACCGCACTGCTAAAAGGGAATCCTCCGGAAAACGGCTTTACCATCCCGCGCAGGAATTACATCGGCGATTACTGGGTTAAATACGGCGGCTGGTATCCCAGCCCCCAGCTCAGGTTATTTCAGAAAGATAAATTTCGTTATGAGGAAGTGGCGGTGCATCCCCGGGCGTTCATGCCTGACCCTTGCGGGCATCTAAAGTCTGATATGATCCATTATACCTACCGCGATTTTGAGGATTTTTTGGCTAAGCTTAATAAGCAAACAACCTGGGAAGCCAGGAAATGGCATAGCCAGGGTAAGCCTATGCGTCTGGGCAGGTTTTTGTGGCGGACGCTTGACAGGTTTATGCGTACATATGTGGGAAGAAAAGGTTATAAAGACGGGTCCATCGGTCTGGCGGTTGCATTTTTCGCCGGCGTGTATCAATTTGTCAGCTATTTAAAGTACCGGGAGTTAATAAATTGCCCCGCCAGTGCCGGCGGGGTTTCGCTAAATAAAAATGTTTGTGCTCAAAAAGGAGAGAAGTAAATGAGGGTGTTGATTACGGGTGGGGCGGGCATGGTCGGATCCCATGCGGCTGAGTTCTTTGCGCTGGATAATCCGAAGAATAAAGTTATTGTTTTGGACAACCTTATGCGTTCGCAGATTTTCGGGTATGATAAGGCATCAGTTGAATTTAACTGGAATTATCTGAAAAAATTTAAAAATATCGAGCGTATTAAAGGCGATGTGCGCAATGATAGGGATGTTGCCAGGGGCGTAGGCAAAGGAGTGGATGTGGTAATCCACACCGCAGGCCAGCCCGGAGTGCCTTCCAGCGTGCGCATGCCTTTAGAAGATTTCAGCATTAATGCCTTCGGCACATTGAATGTCCTGGAATGGGCGCGCAAAAAATCAAAGGATACGGTAATTATTTATTGTTCGACAAATAAGGTTTACGGCGAAAATGTAGATAAAATCCCCTTAAGAGAAAAAGAGACGCGCTATGTTTTTGACGGCCTAAGCGGGGTTTCGGAAGAAATGTGTACGGATTTAACCGGCCATACCCCTTACGGCGTCTCAAAGTTAGTCGGGGACCTGTATGTCCAGGAGTATAGTTACATATATAAAATGAAAACCGCGGTATTTCGCATGTCCTGTACCTACGGCACCCGGCAGTTCGGCTTTGAGGACCAGGGCTGGGTCGCCTGGTTTATCATCGCTGCACTTTTTAACAAACCGATTACGATTTACGGAAATGGAAAGCAGGTGCGCGATATGCTTTATGCCGATGACCTGGTGGATGCGTTCAACCGCTTTATTAAAAGCGATATGAAACGGGGTTTATTTAATATCGGAGGAGGACCGGAGAATACGATTTCCCTGCTGGAATTTCTGGATATTTTGAAAAATTTGACCGATAAAAGCCCGGAAGTGAATTTTGCGGACTGGCGGCCGTCTGACCAGAAGGTTTATATTACCGATACCCGAAAATTAGAAAACGCCCTTGGTTGGAAAATAAAGACCCCGGTTATGGAAGGCATAAAGAAATTGGCGCAGTGGATTCAAGAAAACGAAAAATGCTTCAAATAACTAGTATTTATAGTAGGGGGACGTAGTAGGGTAGTAGGGGACGTAGTAGGGGACGTTTCCCTTATTTACAACTTATATAGTAGGGGACGTTTCCCTTATTTACAACTTATGTTATTGCAATAAGAAGCGCACACCCATTGTGGAAATTATGAATGCGGTTTTTCTGGACAGAGACGGTGTAATAAATAAGTATCCGGGGGATAAGGAGTATGTAAAGTCCTGGGAGGAATTTTATTTTCTTCCCGGAGTTAAGGCGAGTCTTAAAAAACTAAGAGAGGCGGGATTCAGCGTTTTTATTATTTCTAACCAGGCCGGAGTGTCAAAAGGAATATTTTCGCAGGACAGCCTTGACCTGATTACGGAAAATATGCTCAAAAGATTAAAAGACGACGGCATAAATATTGACGGAGTATATTACTGCATACACAAACCCGATGATAATTGTGCCTGTCGCAAGCCGAAGACCGGCCTTATCAAAACAGCAATAGCTAAGTCCAGGGGCAAAGAGATATCTTTATCCGGAAGTTATTTTGTCGGAGACACAATGGGGGATATAGAAACCGGCAAGGCAGCCGGCTTAAAAACAATCCTGGTTTTCTCCGGGAAAGAAAAACTGGAGAATAAAGATAGCTGGAATGTGTTGCCGGATTTTACTGCCTCTAGCCTTCCCGAGGCAGTTGGTATAATATTAAATAATAAGTGAAAATCAGAAGAGGGGCGGCGGTACTTGTTGTAACAACGTAAGTTACAAATAAGGGGACTGTCCCCTATTAGCTATTAGCATTAGGATGAAGATAATTATTGCGTATGTTTCGGCAGGCAAGGGGCATCAGGCGGCAGCAGAAGCGGTTTATGAACATATCAGGGAATATTGCCCCGGCTATGATACCAGAATTATTGACGCGCTTGATTATACAAAGGCTTCATTTTCGCGGATTTATGCCGGCGGGTATTATTTCCTGGTCAGCCACTTAAGGTGGCTCTGGTCTTTTTTTTATTATTTTTTTGCGGACAGATACCTTTCGCGCATATTTAATTTTTTTTCCCGCTTAAATAGCTCGCGGCTCATTTCCTATTTTCTCTCGGAAAACCCCGATGTTATTATAACCACGCATTTTTTACCCGCCGAGGTTGCCTCCTATCTCAAAATAAAAGGCAGGTTAAACAGCCGCCTGGTTTCAATAATTACCGATTTCGGGGTGCATGCGGTTTGGGTTTCCGGGGATGCCGAGGCCTATATTGTGGGGGCGGATTATTCCGCGAATGAACTCGCTTCAAAAGGGGTGAAGAAAGGCAAGATTAAGACGTTCGGCATGCCCATAAGTACAAAATTTTCCATAAAATCCGGGAAGCCCAGGGATAAATTCACGGTTTTAGTCGTGACCGGCTCTTTCGGTTTTTTTATGATTGAGAAAATCGTTGAGGCGCTTAGCCGGGAGGATATCAATCTTTCCGTAGTCTGCGGGAATAACCGGAAATTGTATGCGAGGCTTGCAGCCAAAAGGTATGCCAATGCCCGCATCTTTGGCTTTACCGACCAGATGCCGGAATTAATGTCAGAGGCTGACCTCATAATTACAAAACCCGGGGGATTGAGTATTGCCGAGGCGTTGGTCATGGACCTGCCCATGGTGTTGATTGACGGTATTCCGGGCCAGGAAGCCGAAAATGCCAAGATTCTGGAGGGTTATGGATGTGTCCTGAATGTGAAAGGCCTGGCAAAAATCCGGGATATAATTTTGGACCTGAAAAATAACCCTGAAAAATTAAGCCGGCTACGCGCAAATATCCAGAAGATTAAAAAGCCAGGGGCATGCGAGGAGATTGCGAAATATGTATGCGCAGGTAGTGCTGGGGCTGCCGATTAGCGGCCCGTTTGATTATTCCGTACCTTCGGCTTTCGCGCAGAAAATAAAGATAGGGGCGCGGGTCAAGGTCAACTTCCGGGACAGGAAGAGGGTTGCCTATGTCGTCGGCTTAGCCGATAAGACAAATATCGCAAAGACCAAGCCTCTCTTGGGGCTTATTGACGAAACGGGCATATTAGATAAAAATATGCTTCTATTCACAAGGGAATTATCCGATTATTACTGCTGTTCCTGGGGAGAGGCCATTGAGGCGGCATTGCCGGATGGCTTAAGAAAAGGCAGGAATATTCCCCAGTTATACAAGGTTTCCGGAGATACGTCGGGGGGTGTTGCCGCCGGGGGGAAAGCCAAAGAAGAGATTATTTTAGCGCACGACCCATGCCTTTTAAAAAGATGGGATATCTATATCCCGGAGGTAAACGGCGCGTTAAGTAGAAATAAATCCGCAATAATTTTATTACCCGGCAAAAATTTTGTTATTGCAGCCGAAAAAATAATCAGATCCGGGATTAACCCCGATGCCGGAATTTTATATAAAAGGGCCCCCCTTGAAATGGCTGAGTGGGCGAAAATAAAAAACGGCGAGATTAGAATTTGCGTCGGGATGCGTTCGGCAATATTTGCCCCCTTTACTAATTTGGGCCTGATTATTATTGACGAAGAGCAAAGCGAGGTTTATAAGCAGGATCAGTCGCCGCACTATAATGCCAGGGAACTCGCCTTTATGCGCAGGAGAATTGAGGGGGCAAGACTTATTTTAGGCGCAGGCCTCCCTTCATTGGAGAGTTTTTACTTGGCCTCCAAAGGCAAGGCGCGATATATTCAGGTAAAGAGGGGGGGGCCTGAAATAAAAATTATAGATATGAAAAGCCATGTAGGCTTTCACGGTAAGAAAGGCGCCTTTCTCTCAAAATACCTGGAAGATTCCATGGCTTCTGTCCTGAATTCATCCGCTAAGGTCCTTTTGTTTTTAAACCGCAGCGGCTTTGCCACGCACGCCGCCTGCCACGTCTGCGGTGAGGTTTTAAAGTGCCCGCGCTGCAATATCAGCCTGGTCTATCATCTAAAGGAGGGAATTTTAAGCTGCCATCATTGCAATTTCAGGGTGCCGCCGCCTAAAATTTGCCCTAAATGCAGCGCCGGTTATATAAAATATTCCGGTATCGGCACGGAACGTATAGAGAATGAATTGTGCCGGATGTTTCCAGCCGCAAGGATTAAGCGTCTGGATAAAGAAAATGCCCTTGACATCAATGGGGCGGATATATTCATTTCCACAAGTTCAATAATTAGGCAGGCAAGGGTCAAATTTGATTTAACCGGCGTATTATTTATTGATAATAGCCTAAACCAGATTGATTTCCGCGCAGCAGAGAAGGCCATGGCCCTCCTGGTTAACCTTTTGGGCTTGACGCAAAAAAAGATGGTGGTTCAAACAAGGATCCCCGGGCACCATTGTTTCGCGGCATTGCAGGCTAACGATAACGGCATATTCTATAAAGAGGAATTACGACAGCGAAAACAGCTTAAATTCCCGCCATACCGCCATATCTGTCTGGTAAAGGCCAGGGGAAAAAGCGAAGACAGGGTCAGGCTAGCGGCGGAAAGTTTATTCAGGGAATTGACTAATCATAATAACGATAAAGCTATCGAGGTTGTTTCGGTTAGCCCGGGAGCGCCTCCGAAATTACGCGGAAATTTTTACTGGCAAGTATTGCTGAAATCCCCGAGAGCCGAATTAATGAGTAAATTTTTAAAAACGCGCTTACGAAAAGTCCGTCAATCGGGTATAATAGTTACGGTAGACATGGACCCCCTATGAACATAGTATTTTTTGGTAGCTCGCATTTTGCGGAACCCTCGTTAAGGGCGTTGGTAGAGGCAGGGCATAAAATACCCTGTGTGGTAACCCAGCCGGATAGGAAAAAGGGCAGGGGCCTGCATTTATCACCCACAGCCATTAAAACAATCGCACAGGAATTAAGACTTAAAGTTTACCAACCGGAGAAGATTAACGCTCCCACTGCGGTGGAATTTCTGAAAGGCCTGAATGCCGATTTATTTGCAGTCATCGCCTATGGGCAAATCTTATCTCGGGAAATCCTGGGAATGCCTAAAATCTTCGCTGTTAATGCCCACGCTTCATTGTTGCCTAAATATCGCGGGGCCGCCCCAATCAATTGGGCAATAATTAACGGGGATAATAAAACCGGGATAACCATAATAAAACTGAATGAAAAAATGGATGCCGGGCCGATAATTTTGCAGAGCAAGGTTCCTATCAACGGCAATGATACTTTCATTACCCTGGAGGATAAATTGTCCCGCGAGGCTGCCAAGGTATTGTTGGAATCCGTTAAATCTATTGAGAACGGCAATTATAAGTTGCTTATCCAGGATGAAAATGCGGTAAGTTTTGCGCCTAAACTTAAAAAATCCGACGGAATGATTAATTGGGATAAACCAGCCGAGGATATACATAATCTTGTACGCGGGTGCCTTGGTTGGCCGGATGCCTTTACCTGCTACAATGGAAAATTATTAAAGATACTCAGGGCCAGGGTTAGTATATATGATGTAGAGGGCAAAAGTCCGGTTTCCCCTGATTCCGGCGAAGTGTTAAGCATTTCTAAAGAAGGTATTTTTGTTGCGACAGGAAAAGGCAATTTAATAATCAATGAATTGCAAATAGAAGGCAAGAGGATAATGGCAGCTGCGGAGTTCGCAAGCGGCCATAAAATTTCTCCTGGCGCAAGATTAGGGATGCCCGGTTAAAAAAAAGTTGCATCAGAATAAAGAAGTGCTATAATCCTTGTCTATGCCTGAATTAAGAAAAGACCCGATTATAGGACGATGGGTAATTGTTGCTACGGAACGGGCAAAAAAACCTGACCAGCTTATTGCCCCGGCGCAGCAGGAATTTCCTCAGGAAAAAGTCTGCCCATTTTGCGAAGGGCACGAGTCAAGTACTCCTCCGGAAATATATGCCGTAAGACCCAAACACACAACCGCGAATACCGCCGGCTGGGAATTAAGGGTTATCCCCAGCCTCACACCTTTACTGAAAATTGAAGGTAACCTTGAGCGCAGGGGGCGCGGCTTATACGACATTATGAACGGCATCGGCGCACATGAGGTAGTTATTGAAACTAACCAGCATATAGCAAATATGGCGGATTTGAAAGAGGAGCAGATAGCAAAAATATTGACCTGTTACATCGAGAGGATCATTGACCTGGAGAAAGACCACCGTTTTAAATATGTTCTCGTATTCAAGAATTATGGCTGGTCCGCAGGCGGAGGTAAGGTCAGGCATACGCGCTCGCAGATAATCGCGACACCCGTTAACCCTAAACGTGTCAAAGAAGAGCTGGTGGGAGCGCGGCGTTATTATGAGAACCATGAAAGGTGCATATACTGCGATTTGATTGAGCAGGAATTGGCGTCGCAAGACAGGGTAATACTTGACATAGACGGTTTTATTGCGATTGTCCCTTTTGCCTCAAGGTTTCCATTTGAAGTCTGGATTTTACCCAAGAAACATTCCCCGGATTTTGTTGCGCTCGATAGCGGAGTACGCCTGGAGCTGGCCAAGGTCATAAAAAAGGTTTTATCCAAGCTTAAAAAGGGCCTGAATGACCCGGTATACAATTATGTTTTGCATACCGCACCTTTCCGGAGGGAGAAGGCGGGTTATTGGAAAAGCGTTGATTATGATTACCACTGGCATATTGAGATAATACCGCGGTTAACCCGAGTCGCAGGGTTTGAGTGGGGGACGGGTTTTTATATCTGTCCGGTTACCCCTGAAGATTCGGCCAAGTTTTTGAGAGAAGTAAATGAGGCCTGATCTTATCAGGCAATCACAGGCATAAGTTTATCGGCCGAATTTACCCCACACCCAGAAAACCATAGCTATGTAGTTTGCTGGCTGGGTGTGGGGTTGAATCCGCAATAAGAGAAAAAGGAGCGCGTATTCAATGTCGGAATTACGCAGGGACCCTATCGGCGGAAGATGGATAATAGTAGATACCGACCATCCCAACAGGCCGCAGGACTATGAATACGAGCCGGCTACCTGGAAGACCGGAAGCACATGTCCGTTTTGCTACGGGAATGAAGCCTTAACCCCGCCTGAAATATCTTCTGTGCGGGACCCCCATACGCATGCAAATACCCCGGGATGGCAGGTAAGGACTGTGCCAAATAAATTCCCTGCTTTGCAGATAGAAGGTTTAATCGATAGGCGGGGGGTAGGGATTTATGATATGTCTAACGGCATAGGCGCGCATGAGGTAATAATTGAGACTCCCTATCACGGTAAGGATATCCCGGAGTTGTTAGACAGTGAGGTTGAAAATGTCATCTCCATGTATTGCCAGCGGGCGCTAGATTTGGCCAGGGATAGGCGTTTCAAATACCTGTTGATTTTTAAGAACTACGGCCCGGCAGCCGGCGCATCATTGGAGCATCCGCATACTCAATTAATTGCCCTTCCTATGGTGCCCAAGAACGTAAAAGAGGAGATTGACGGGGCGCGCAATTATTTTGAATACAGGGAGCGGTGCGTATTCTGCGATATGCTGCGCCAGGAAATAGACGATAAAGAGAGGATTATCTCGGAGAATAAGTATTTTATATCTTTCTGTCCGTTTGTTTCGCGTTTCCCCTTTGAAATCTGGATTATGCCTAAGAAGCACATTGCCTGTTTTTGTTCAACCTCTCCCGAAGAGATATCTGCCCTGGCATCCATACTGAAAGATGTTGTAACCCGGACAAAAAAATTGTTTACCGAATTAAACTATAATTTTATTATTCATTCCATACCGGTAAACCTGGATACCAACCCGGAAGGGTACCACTGGCACCTCGAATTTATGCCGAAATTAACCCGGGTCGCCGGGTTTGAGTGGGGGACGGGTTTTTATGTTGTGCCTACCCCTCCGGAAATAGCAGCGCAGGTATTAAGGGAAGAAAAGTTAAGTTACAGTATTTAACAAACGGCAAAAAGGGCTGTCCCCGCTTACCCAGCGCGCAGTCGAAGGGAAGGGAACGTCCCTAAGGAGCTAAGGAGGTTAAAGGAAATGGCAGTAAAAATCGGTATCAATGGTTTCGGGAGGATTGGAAGGCTTGTTTATCGCGCGGCGCTGATAAAGCAAAGCAAAGAGCTTGATTTTGTGGCTGTAAATGATTTACCCGTTGGCACAAAAACACTGGCGCATCTTCTGAAATACGATTCGAACTTTGGGACGTTGGATGCGACAGTAGAAGCCAAGGAAGACGCCTTAATAGTAAACGGAAAAATATTGAAAGTCCTGAGCGCAAAATCTCCGGCTGAAATTTCCTGGAAGGATTACGGCGTTGAGCTGGTAGTGGAGTCTTCCGGCGTATTCACGGATAAAGAAAAATGCATAGGCCACATTGTTAACGGAGGCGCAAAAAAGATTCTTATCACCGCCCCGGCAAAAGGGCAGGATATAACCATTGTCATGGGCGTAAATGAAAAGAATTATGACCCGAAGAAGCATAACATAATTTCCAATGCCTCTTGCACCACAAATTGCCTTGGGCCTATGGCAAAGGTATTACTTGATAATTTCGGGATTAAGAGCGGCCTTATGACCACGATTCACGCTTATACTAATGACCAGAGGATACTGGACCTGCCCCATAAAGACTTGCGCCGCGCGCGCGCAGCCGCCCTGTCAATGATACCTACGTCTACCGGTGCCGCAAAGGCGATAGGCGAGGTATTGCCGGAACTAAAAGGAAAAATGGATGGCCTGGCAATACGCGTTCCCACGCCTGATGTTTCCTTGACGGATTTGTCCTGTGTTGTGGAAAAAGATGCGGCGGTTGAGTCGGTAAACGAGGCGTTTAAGAAGGCATCCGAGTCAAACCTTAAGGGAATACTGCAGTATCTGACCGAACCGCTGGTTTCAAAGGATTTCTGTGGCTCCAATTTTTCTTGCATTTTTGACGCGGAGCTGACTAAAGTTATAGACGGGAAACTGGTAAAAGTCATGGGATGGTACGATAATGAGTGGGCGTATTCCTGCAGGGTCGTTGACCTCTGCGATTATATCGTAAAAAAAGGTTTATAGCGATATAGTATTTTTTATAAAAGGGACTGTCCCCGAAAGGGGCTGTCCCTTTTATATTCGCTAAATGGGGATAGACCTCGTCTTGTCTATTTCAAAGAAAGAGAAGAGACCTGTCCCCAAAGAAAGACATGAACCTTATTTTAATTCCCTCAATTTTAATTATCGGCTTAAGCGGGATAATTGCCCAGGTCATAATTCTTCGTGAACTTCTGGTCAGCTTTTACGGCAACGAACTGATCTTGGGAGTTATCCTGGGGAATTGGGTTTTATCAGAAGCCCTCGGCGCTTTGTTTATGGGCAGGAATATTGATAAAGCCGAGAATAAGATAGATATCTTTGCGGTTTTGCAGGTAATATTTTCCCTGGCCTTGCCGCTCTCAATTTACGCTTCAAGGGTATTTAAAGGTTTCATCGGGATACCATTCGGAGAAGCCATAAGCCTTCCGGGGATATGGCTTAGTTCTTTCCTGATAATTTTCCCCTCCGCATTTTCCCACGGAGGTTTATTTTCTTTTTTGTGCAAAATATCAGGTATCGCCAGGGCGTATGTGTGGGAGACTTTAGGCACTATTGCCGGCGGATTAATCCTGACTTACCTGCTTATTCCATTCCTGAATTCTTTCCAGGTAGTTTTTATTGTATCTTTTGCCAACCTTTTACTGCCTTTATTTTTTATCAGGAATGTAGGTCCTGGGAGCCTGAGGTTTTTGACAGTCGCCGTTTTCTTATCACTGGCGTATTTAATTTTAAACGGCGCGCCGGATTATCTCCACCGTCTCTCAATAACCAAGCAGTGGAAGGGGCAGGAAGTCTTAGATTACCGGAATTCCGTTTACGGCAATATTGCGGTGACCAAAAGCCGGGGGCAATATACATTTTTTTCAAACGGCGTGCCCATAATTGCTACGCCTTATCCTGATATAACCTTTGTTGAGGAGTTTGGTCATTTTCCGTTATTGCTCCATGCTAATCCAAAATATGTGCTTGTCATAAGCGCAGGGGCAGGGGGCCTGATAAACGAGATATTAAAGCATCCGGTAACTAAGGTTGATTATGTGGAACTTGACCCCTTGTTGATAGGCATGCTTAAAAAATACCCCACTGCCTTAACTCTAAAAGAGTTCGGCGATACGAGAGTTAACGTTATAAATTCCGACGGAAGATTTTTCCTGAAAGAGGCGCCTGATAAATACGACTTAATCTTTATAGGGTTATCCCGACCTGCGGATTTACTGGCTAACAGGCTGTTTACGCAGGAGTTTTTTTCCTCCGCCGGAAAGAAATTAAACCCCGGCGGGATACTTGCGCTGCATCTCCCGGGTTCCCTGGTTTATATAAGCGGGCAGCTGCGGGACTTAAATTTTTCAATATTAAACGGCTTAAATAACGTTTATCGCTATGTGCGCATTATTCCGGGCGATTATAATATATTTTTAGCGTCTTTTTCGCCGGGGGTAATTGAGGCAACGTCGCAATCGGTTTCCCGGAAGATTCTGGAGGGCAACATAACCACAAATCTGCTTTTGCCGGATTATCTTGACTACAGGTTAAACCCCTATTGGGCGGATTGGTTTAACCTTTCGGCCAGGGGGGCAACGTCTAAAGCTAACAGAGACCTTGCCCCTTTCGCCTTATTTAAGACGATGCTTTTCTGGAATAAGCAGTTTTCGCCGCAGGTAATGCGGGTTTTTGAGTTTTTTGAAACTTTAAATATAAGCGCCGTATGTCTATTTATAGTCTTATTCACTTTGGCATTTTTTTATTTCTTCCGGCCAAATAAGAGGGAGGCGATAAGGGCGTGGATTTCTTACGCCATCTTTACAAGCGGATTCTTCGGCATGCTCATAAGCCTGCTTTTGATATTCAGCTTCCAGGTTTTCTACGGATACCTGTATAAAATGATAGGCATATTAATGAGCATATTTATGGCGGGTGTTGCGGCGGGGAGCTTTTTCATAACTCCCCGCGCGGAAAAAATGAAAAACGTCGCCAGATTTTTTGTCAGTTTTGAAATTATAATAAGCGCATTTACTTTATTGCTAGCCCTGATATTAAGCCTGTGGGGAAAATTTATCGGCCGGGCCCCGCTTATCTACGTCGGGCTATTTTTTATTCCGGGGTTCTTTCTGGGGGCAGAATTCCCCCTGGCCGGTCGCATATACTCCGCTAAAAAAGAGGAAACCGGAAAAACCGCAGGCAGGCTTTATTTTTCCGACCTTCTGGGCGGATGGCTTGCCGGCATGTTAGGCGGCGTTTTATTCCTGCCGCTATTCGGGTTATTCAATACCTGCATAATTATCGCCTTCTGGAAATTGAGCAGCACTTTATTGTTTTTACCGATTCTTTCTAAAATCTTTTGACAAAGCGGGTATTTTACTATATATTATGCCTTTAATGTAAAGGGGGTATTTTTATGGGTAAGATGGCGGTTAAAGATATTGACCTGAAAGATAAAGTTGTCCTGATGCGCGCGGATTTTAATGTCCCGCTTGATGAAGAATTGAACATTAGCGATGATACCCGCATACGGGAGACGCTCCCTACAATAAAATACATACTGCAGAAGGGCGCAAAAAGGCTAATATTGATGAGCCACCTGGGCAGGCCGGACGGTAAGAGAGTAGACAAATACAGCCTTAAGCCGGTAGCCAAAAGGCTCCAGGAACTGCTCGCCGAACCGGTAAAGATGCTTGATGACTGCGTCGGCGATGCTGTTAAAGAGGGGACAACCCAGGCCAAGGAAAAGATTATTTTATTGGAAAATCTTAGGTACCACCCAGAGGAAGAGGCAAATGACGTTAATTTCGCAAAGGAGATTGCTTCCCTGGCTGAGGTTTTCGTGAATGATGCCTTCGGCACAGCCCACCGGGCGCACGCCTCAACGCAGGGCGTAACTAAGTTCTTGAAATCTGCCGCCGGATTTCTTTTAGAAAAAGAAATCCAGTACCTGGGTAATGCCGTGCAGAATCCCCAAAGGCCGTTTGTCGTAATTCTGGGAGGCGCGAAGGTTTCGGATAAGATAGGCGTTATTGATAACCTTCTTCCTAAATGCGACGCGATTTTAATCGGCGGAGGCATGGCCTATACATTTTTAAAGGCCCGGGGCAAGCCCATCGGGAATTCGAAACTGGAAAAGGATAAAGTTGACCTGGCAAAGGGCATACTTGACAATGCCACAAAGGCGAAGAAAGAGATTGTGCTTCCCATAGACCACGTTGTTGTAGATAAGGTAGACCCGGCTGCAAAAGCGGAAATTACCGGAGAGGCTATACCAGACGGAAAAATTGCCGTGGATATCGGACCCAAGACTGCCGCGTTGTTTAAAGAAAAATTAAAAAATGCCCTTACCATAGTCTGGAACGGCCCCCTGGGCATATTTGAAATGGATGCCTTCAGCAAGGGCACTGAGGAGATTGCCAGATTTATTGGTACGCTTAAAACGACAAGTATCATCGGGGGTGGCGATACGGCAGCTGCCGTATCCAAGTTTAAGCTTCAGGACAAGATGTCCCACATTTCAACTGGCGGAGGGGCAAGTCTGGAATTTCTGGAGGGAAAAACCCTGCCGGGCATAGCCGCCTTAACGGATAAATAAGTGAGGCCATAAGTTATGGAGCGATAGCGACATAAGTTATCTGGCCGAACTTACCCCACGCCCAGAAAACCATAGCCATGTAGTTTGTCGGCTGGGTGTGTGGTTTCGCTAAATAAAAAATTTATGAGCTCAAGAAAAACTATTATCGCCGGTAACTGGAAGATGTATAAAACCCTCAAGGAAGGGCAGGAATTAGCCGTTGCCTTAAGGAGGGAGCTTTTTCAAATAGAAAATGCCGACATTATAGTCTGCCCGCCGTTTACGTTGCTTGCCTATCTGGCAGATGCCTTAGAAACCAGTAATATTTCTTTAGGCGCCCAGGATACCTACTGGCAGGAAGAAGGGGCATTTACTGGAGAGGTGTCGCCAGAGATGCTCAAAGATGCGGGGTGCGCTTATGTCATTATCGGACATTCCGAAAGAAGGCAGTATTTGGGTGAAACCAATGAAACCGTAAATAAGAAATTAAATGCCGCCTTAAAGGCAGGCCTTACTCCTATTGTCTGCGTCGGTGAAAACTTAAGGGAAAGAGAATCCGGGAAGACCTTTGACGTTCTCTTTGGTCACATCGACAGCGGCCTAAAGGGCTTATCCGCTGAGGAGGCGCAAAAGATTATCATTGCCTATGAGCCGGTCTGGGCCATCGGAACAGGCAAAACCGCTACTCCCCAACAGGCGCAGGAGGCGCATAAATATATACGCAATTTACTGGCGAAGATGTATAATAATACGGCAGCAGAAGTAATGCGCATACAATACGGAGGAAGCGTTAAGCCGGAAAATATCACGGAATTGATGCAACAGCCGGATATTGACGGCGCCTTAGTCGGAGGGGCAAGCCTGGATGCCGGCTCTTTTTCCGCCATAGTCAAAAAGGCAAGCGAGGTAAAAAAATGATGGCGTTTGTAATTGCGATACATGTAACCGCATGCATCGGGCTGATTATCATTGTCCTCATCCAATCCGGAAGGGGCGGAGGCCTGGTGGAAAATTTATCGAGCCTGGAGTCGGTGTTCGGCACAAAGACAAATGCATTTTTGACCCGGGCTACAACCGTGCTTTCAGTAATATTTTTTGTAACCTGTCTTAGCCTGGCAGCATTATCTATAAGGCAAAGCAGGTCTTTAATGCAGAATATTAAACTCCCGGCGCCGTCTGCAGCAGAAGATGAGGCCAAAGAAGGGGCCGCGCAAAAAACAGAAGACTCGGTTCGGGAACAGCCTAAGACAGAAGCGCTAAAACCGGAACCCGCAACAAAGGAGATGCCCAAGGCTGAATAAATCGCAGGCAGGAAGATATGCGCATCATGAAATGAAGCTACCGTTTTTCGAACGGTAGTTTTTTTATTTTTCCCGTGTAATGGCCTATGGATAGAAAAATATTCTGGATTTTTGCTTTAAGCAGCGCCGTTTACTTTACCCAGGGGATAGAAGGTCTTCCTTCCCAGGGGCTGTTTTATTATTTAAAGGAGACCTTGCATTTTCCGCCGGAGAAAATAATGCTAATCTCCAGCATAACTATTTTTTCCTGGCTGATTAAACCGTTAATAGGTTATGTTATTGATAGGTTCTTTAATAAGCGCGCCTGGATTTTCCTTGCGCTCGTCCTGGATATAATTTTAGTCCTTCTCATGGGGATTTTGCGGCTGCCCCTCTGGGTTCTGGTCGGCATATTAATATTAAATTCAAATAATGCCGCTTTCAGGGATGTGGCGGTTGACGGGATCATGTGTGTGGAAGGCAAGAGGTACAATGCCACCGGTAAAATTCAAAGTATCCAGTGGATTTCTATTTCAATTGCGGGATTACTTACCGGGGTCCTCGGAGGATATATCGCGGAAGTTTGGGATTACCGGGCGGCGTTCTTATGCCTGATACCTATTTATTTATTGGTGGCTATCCCGGCATCCCTTTGCGTTGAGTGCGGCTTGGTTGCAGAGAAGCCTCCTTCGACGCTTTTTTCGGATTTAAAGCAGTTATTCGCGAATAAAAGATTGCTCATTGTCTGTTTGTTTATATTCCTTTATAAGTACTCACCATCTTTTGGTATCCCTTTATCATTTATCCAGAGGGATACGTTTAAATGGAGTAAGGTTTGGATAGGTTGGCTTGGCACAATCAGCACGGTCTTTTCCATCATCGGTTCGCTGTTGTATTACAGGTTTAGCCAAAGGATTAACATAAAAAAATGGCTGTACTTTTCAGTATTTTTAGGCGCCGTCACAACCCTAAGTTACCTGTATTATACGCCGCTAAGTGCAATTATCTACGATATCGTGTATAGCCTTATGGGGATGTTTATATTTTTGATGGTAATGGATTTCATGGCAAGGAGCACTTTGAAGGGCATGGAGGCGACTTCCTTTGCCCTGCTTGCCAGTGTCAGTAATTTAGCCTTAGTTTGCAGTAACCTTTCCGGCTCATTTTTCTTGCCCATATTGGGGCTGAAATGGCTCATAGTTTTGTCAGCCTTTACCAGTTTCTTATGCCTGCCTTTGATAAAAAATATTGACTAAATTGAAAAATATGCTATATTACTTTTTCTATGCAAAAAACATACTATCCGGCAAAAAGCGAAATAAAGCATAAATGGTACCTTATTGACGCCCAGGACGAAATACTGGGCAGGCTTGCTGCCAGGGCCGCCGTAATCCTCCGGGGTAAACACAAGGCGATATACGCGCCTCATCTGGATACCGGAGACGGTGTCATTATAATTAATGCCGCAAAGGTTAAGGTTACCGGCAGGAAATTAAAAGAAAAGGTATATCGCCGGTATTCGGGTTATCCCGGAGGCTTGAAGGAGGTCAACCTGGAAACCATGCTCAGCAAAAAACCCGAAACGGTAATAAAACTGGCGGTCAGCCGCATGCTGCCCTCCGGCCCTTTAGGCTCGGGCATATTAAAGAAACTGAAGGTTTATGCGGGCGATAAACACCCACACGTTTCCCAGCAACCGGAAGTAATAAAGGTGTAAACAAAATGAATGCAATCACTAAATTTATGGCCGTAGGCAGGAGAAAGGAAGCAATCGCGCGGGTGCAGTTAATTCCTGGCAAGGGCAATATTATGGTTAACGGTATCCCTGTGGATAAATATTTTGCCCGGGAAACCGACAGGATTATCATCAGGCAGCCTTTAGAGGTGACAAATACCCTTAACAAGTATGATGTGGTCGGCAATATCAAAGGGGGCGGTTTTATCGGTCAGACAGGGGCTTTCCGGCTCGGCATAGCCAGGGCCTTATTGTTGGCTGAACCGGAGCTCAAGGATTTATTGCGCAAGAACAGGCTTCTTACCCGCGACCCCCGCATGAAAGAGCGCAAAAAATACGGGCAAAAAGGCGCGCGCAAACGCTTCCAGTGGACAAAGAGGTAGAAAGGCAGTAGATAACCGCCAGCATATCGCAGACAACAGGATAAGGTTTAAAAAAGTCCCGCAGAAAAAAGAAGCGGGATTTTTTGTTTGTATCCCGACGAGAAAATGCTTGACTATACGGGGTTTTTATCTTAATATACAGGCATAAATAAAATTGAGGTGTTTAAATGATAAATGTAGGCATTGCCGGCGCAACAGGTTATGCAGGGAAAGAGTTAATTAAAGTTTTATTGCACCATCCGAACGCAAGGATAACCGGGCTTTATTCTACCTCCGAAGAGCCAAAGGCCATTTCAGATATTTACCCGGAATTCAGGGGTAAAATTAATCTTCCCTGCAACCGGCTTGAGCTAAAAGAGTTAGTAAGCAAATGTGATTTGGTATTTTTGGCCCTCCCGCATACGATTTCCATGGATATCGTCCCCGGGTTATTGGGTGCCGGCAAACGGGTAATTGACTTGAGCGCCGACTACAGGTTGAAGGACCCTAAAATTTATGAGCATTTTTATAAGGCCAAGCACAAAGATGAATCCGGATTAAAAGAGTCTGTTTACGGCCTGCCGGAGATTAACCGGGGCAAAATAAAAAACGCTAGATTGGTTGCCAATCCCGGCTGCTACTCCACGGCGGCAATTTTGGCCTTGGCACCGCTGGTTGCCCTTGCCCCGGCAGAACTCGGCGCCATAATTATAGATGGAAAATCCGGAGTAACGGGCGCAGGGAAAAAAATGGCGCCTGAACTCTTGTTTCCCGAAGTAAATGAGGATTTTAAGGCTTATAAGGTCAACGTGCATCAGCATATCCCGGAAATTAAGCAGATCTTATCAAAGTTATCGGGAAGAAAGATTGCGGTTACGTTTGTAGCGCATCTTTTGCCGTTAAATAGGGGGATTTTAGAGACGATATATGTGATAAAAAATCAAAAATCAAAAAATCCCTGCCTGCCGGTAGGCAGGAAAAATCAAAATTTAAATGCGTTATACAAGAAGTTTTATAAGAATGAGCCGTTTGTGAGGATACGGGAGGAAGGGGATTTTCCCCGGCTAAAAGATGTGACAGGGACAAATTTTTGCGATATTGGGATAAAGGCGGATTCCGACACTCTCATTATTATTGCGGCCATAGATAATTTATTAAAAGGGGCATCAGGGCAGGCGGTCCAGAATATGAATATCATGTATAATTTTCCGGAAGGGGCCGCATTGTTATGATGGCATTTAAACATGCGGTATTGCCGCTGGGGTTTGAGGCAAGCGCTGTTGCCTGCGGCATAAAGAAATCAGGCAGGCTTGATTTGGCTTTGTTTTATTCTCAGTTGCCGGCAAAGGCAAGCTGCAAATTTACTACCAATAAAATCGAGGCCGCCCCTATTAAAGTATGCAAAAGATATTTAAGGCGGAATAAAATTTACCGGGCGATAGTCGCCAATAGCGGCAATGCCAATTGCTTTACCGGCAGGCGCGGATTGCATGACGCCGATAATACTGCCGGGTGTTTATCCGCCGCCTTGAATATAAAAAAGGAATCGGTATTGGTCGCCTCAACCGGTATTATCGGCAAGTACTTGCCTTTTGATAAGATTAAAAGGTCAATTCCCTTCTTAGTGGCAGGGTTATCCGGCAAAGGGATAGATTACGCCAAACAGGCAATTATGACTACCGATACTTTTGCCAAAGAGGCCACGGTAAAGTTTGCTCTCGGCGGAAAGCGCATTACTGTCTGCGGTGTTGCCAAGGGTGCAGGTATGATTGCCCCGAATATGGCGACTATGCTTTGTTTTATTATGACCGATGCGGATATCGCCCAGGGTGCATTAGATAGGGCGGTAAGTATTTGCGTGGACAATTCCTTTAATTGCCTAACCGTGGACGGTTGCATGAGCACGAATGATACGGTTATTGTTCTGGCGAATGCGGCAGCCGGGAACGTCGTGATCGGGGGCGGGGAAAAATTTGAATTATTTAAAAGCGCCCTAAATGCCGTATGCCTTGAATTAGCAAAGATGATTGCCAGAGACGGGGAAGGCGCGACTAAATTTATCAGGATTTCGGTAAAGGGTGCAAAGGGCCTAACCCAGGCAAGGCGAGCGGCCCTGGCAATCGCAAACTCGAATTTAGTCAAGAGCGCCTTTTACGGGGAAAATCCCAATTTTGGCAGGGTTGCCGCAGCCGTAGGCGCAAGCGGGATAAATATAAGAGAAGAAGATTTAAAAATAAAATTGGGCCCTCTGGCCGGAAGGGAGATAAACATCGAAGTATCTCTCGGCAGGGGGAAGTCTTGCGCAACGGTATATACGTCGGATTTAACTCCGCAGTATGTCAAAATAAACGCGGAGTATAGCTAAGCGGGGTGAGGGTATGGAGGAGGCGATTAAGAAGGCAGAGGTCCTGATCGAAGCGCTGCCTTATATCAAGGAGTTCCATAAGAAGGTTATCGTTATAAAGTATGGCGGCAGCATATTAGGGGAAGAAAAAATAAGGAAGGCGGTTCTGGAAGATATAATCTTCCTTAATTTCATGGGCCTTAGGCCCGTGTTAGTCCACGGCGGCGGGCCTAACATAAGCGAGCGCATGCGCGCAAGCGGCAAAAAAACGGATTTTGTTGACGGTATGCGCGTAACTGACGAAGAGACGCTGAAGGTGGTAGAGGAAGAATTGCAGAAGTTAAATGATATTATTGTTGGAGAAATAAATGAAATGGGGGGTAATGCCATCGGCTTAAACGGCAAGGAGAAAAAAATAATTCAGGTTGAAAAAAAGAAGGCCAGCATAGACCTGGGCTTTGTGGGAAGTGTCGTGGAGATAAATGCGCAAGCAATCCTTGACGGTGTGAAGGATGGAGCCATAATGGTAATACTGCCCATGGGCGTAGGTCAGGATAGAATGGCCTATAATGTCAATGCCGATGAGGCGGCCTCAAATATTGCCGGCGCGCTTAATGCGGAAAAAATGATTTTATTGACCAATGTAAAGGGAATCATGCGTTCATCCGGCGAACATAATTCCTTTATTTCGACTTTGACCCGCAAAGAGGCTATTGGACTCATTGAAGATAATGTTGTCCAGCAGGGGATGATACCGAAAGTTATGGCCTGTATTGATGCCCTGGATAAGGGGGTAAAGAAGGCGCATATTATCGATGCCTGCATACCCCACGCCTTGCTTCTGGAGATATTTACTTATAAAGGCGTAGGCACGGAGATTGTTAAGCAATAAAAATATGAAGGCGCAGGAGGTATTTGACGTTTACAGCGATTGCATAATGCCGACATATGCCAAATTCCCCCTGGTATTTGTCAAGGGAAAAGGGGGTTATCTCTGGGATGTCCAGGGAAAGAAATACCTGGATTTTTTCCCGGGATGGGGCGCAGGCAACCTCGGGCATTGCCATCCCAAGGTTATGTCTGCGGTAAGGGACCAGGTTTCTAAGTTGATTTTTATCCCCAATAATTATTACAACCTGCCCCAGGCAAAATTGGCAAAAGAGATAAATTTCTGGGCGGACGGCAAGTTTAAGGTATTTTTTTGCAATTCCGGGGCAGAGGCAAATGAGGCCGCGCTCAAATTTTCCCGCAGGTTCGGTAAAGGCAGGTATGAAATTATTACATTCGAAAATTCCTTTCATGGCCGGACTTTTGGGGCGCTCTCCGCTACCGGGCAAAAGAAATACCAGGAGGGTTTTAGCCCGCTTTTGCAGGGCTTTAAATATGCCGGGTTTAACGATATAGGGCAGGTAAAGTCCCTGATTAGCGAAAAGACAGTGGGGATAATGCTGGAATTAGTCCAGGGGGAAGGCGGGATTAATATTGCGGATAAGGATTTTGTATTCAGTCTGCGGCAGGTTTGCGATGAGAAAAATTTACTTTTAATCATTGATGAAGTGCAGACCGGAATAGGCAGGACAGGTAAAATGTTTTGCTACCAGGATTACGGGGTTATGCCTGATATCGTTACTCTGGCAAAAGCCCTCGGGGGAGGGCTTCCCATAGGCATTACCATGATTAAAAAGGAGATTGCGGATATTTTGAGCCCCGGCACGCATGCCTCTACCTTTGGCGGAGGGCCTTTAATTTGTAAGGCGGCTTTGGCAGTTTTAAAAGCAATACAGAAGGAAAAGATTTTGGCTAATGTCCGGAAAATGGGCGGCTATCTTCAGGAGAAATTGGAGAGTTTAAAAGTAAAATATCCGGGCATAATAAAGGAAGTAAGGGGCTTAGGCCTTATCTGGGGGGTGGAGCTGAATAAAGAAGGCAAACCGGTAGTAGAAGAGTGCATCAAACGTGGCCTGTTAATTAATTGCACGCAGAATAGGGTGCTCCGGCTTATGCCGGTATTAAATGTCGGAAAAAAGGAAATTGATAAGGCAATCGCAGTGCTGGATGATGCTTTGAAGGGCGGATGAATGAAAAGAGACTTAATATCCATTAATGACTTAAGCCGGGAAGAGATCGAGGGGTTTTTTGATATTGCCGATTGCCTGAAAAGGGATAACGCCCGGTTCGGCAATATCCTGTCCGGAAAGTCCCTGGCATTAATTTTTCAGAAGCCATCAAACCGCACGCGGGTTTCTTTTGAAGTAGGGATGTATCAACTGGGAGGCCACGTCGTATATTTAGGCCCCGGAGAAATAAACCTGGGGGTGCGGGAGTCAATAAAGGATGTGGCAAAGACTTTATCGAGGTATGTTAACGGCATCGTCTTAAGGACATTCGCGCATAAGAATGTAATTGAGCTGGCCGGATATGCAGATGTCCCGGTGATAAACGGCCTCTCGGATTTTTCCCATCCCTGCCAGGGATTGGCGGATATTTATACCGTAAAAGAAAAGTTAGGGAAAACCCAGGGCATAACTTTTGCTTACGTGGGAGACGGAAATAATGTCTGCAATTCTTTGTTGTTTGCCTGTTCGAAATCAGGCATACATATAAATGTGGCTACGCCGAAAGGGCACGAGCCGGATAAAGGCGTCTTAGCTGCTGCCAGGCGCGCGGCGAAGTTAGCCCGATGCAAAGTAAATTTATTTAATGACCCGTTTTCGGCTGTGAAAGGCGCAGACGTCATTTATACCGATGTCTGGGCCAGCATGGGACAGGAGAAGGAAGCTATAAAGCGGCGAAAAATATTTAAAAAATTCCAGCTTAATAAAAAGCTGGCCAGTTTGGCGAACAAAAACGTTTTGATTATGCATTGTTTGCCTGCTCATAGAGGGGAAGAAATAACGGATGATGTTATTGACGGTCCCAATTCCGTGGTTTTTGACCAGGCGGAAAACCGGTTACACGTGCAAAAAGCGATTTTGATAAAATTATTAAAAGGGGATAAATGAAAAAAGTAGTTTTGGCTTATTCGGGTGGCCTTGATACCTCCTGCATTGTCAAGTGGCTTAGAGATAAAGGTTACCAGGTTGTTTGTTTTGTTGCGGATTTAGGCCAGGGGTTAGGCAGGGGTGAAGATTTTAAGGCAATAGAAAAGCGGGCGCTTGCCGCGGGAGCAACAAAGGTATACATCAAGGACCTTCAGGATGAATTTATCGAAGATTTTATCCTCCCGGCTTTAAAGGCAAATGCGATATACGAAGGTAAATACCTTCTTGCAACTGCCCTGGGCAGGCCGCTGATCGCCAAACACCTTGTCCATCTTGCCCATAAGGAGAAGGCGGACGGGATTGCCCACGGCTGCACAGGCAAAGGCAATGACCAGGTAAGGCTTGAGGTAACCGCGGGAATTCTTGACCCGAAACTGGAAGTGCTTGCGCCGGTAAGGGAATGGGAATTTAAATCCCGGGAGGAAGAGATAGAATACGCCATGCTCCATAACATACCCATTGATGTCACGAAAAAAAAGCCTTACAGCATTGACAGGAATATCTGGGGCATAAGCATCGAGGCCGGGGTTCTGGAAGACCTGGAGCAGGAGCCGCCTGAAGACGCCTATTTGATTACTAAAAGCCCCACGCACATGGCAAGTTACCCGAAATATCTTGAGATTTATTTTGAGAAGGGCGTGCCGAAAAAAATAGACGGCAAAAGTTATAAATTGAAGTCATTAATAACTCACCTTAACGAAGTGGGTGGCTTATGCGGCGTAGGCAGGGTTGATATGGTTGAAAACAGGCTTGTGGGCATAAAATCCAGGGAGATTTATGAAGCTCCGGCAGGGACTATATTATATATCGCGCATAAGGAACTGGAGTCCCTGGTGCTTGACAGGGAGTTAGCGCACTTTAAAGAGATAGTCTCGCTTAAATATTCAGAATTGATTTATTACGGCTTATGGTATTCGCCTTTAAAACAGGCATTGGACGGTTTTGTTGAGGAAACGCAGAAACACGTTACGGGCAGCATAAAAGTGAAGTTATCCAAAGGCGCTTGCGTTGTGGTGGGAAGAAAGTCGCCTTATTCGTTGTACAAAAAGGAATTAAGCACTTACGGCAAAGAAGATAAATTTGACCAGAGGTTATCGGAAGGTTTCATTAAGATTTGGGGAATGCCGTATAAGCGATAAGTATTGATGCCGAGGACTGTCCCCGCAACGGCTAATTGCGAAGTCTTTTTAGGGGACTGTCCCGCGACAAGATGAGTATTGCATGGGAGACAGGCATGGCGAAAAAATTATGGGGCGCAAGATTCAGCAAAAAGACAGACCTCCTGGCCGAGGAATTTACCAAATCTATACAGTATGATTATAAGATTGCTTTATGTGATATCATAGGCTCGAAATTGCATGTTCAGATTTTGGGGAAAAGCAGATATCTGTCCACCCATGAAACATCAAGATTATTTAACGCATTGACCGATATTTATAAGGCAATAGACAAAGGCAGGATTAAAGTGGATTTAAAAACTGAAGACGTGCATACTTATATTCAAAACCTGCTCCATAAAAGAGTCGGCGATTTGGTCCTGAAACTTCATACCGCAAGGTCGAGAAATGACCAGGTTGTTTTCGCGACCAAATTATACTGCAAAATCAGCATATCCGAATTGCAGGCTGATATTAACGGCTTGTGCAGCGCCCTGAATATTTTGAGTGCCAAAAATAAAGCTGTTATTATCCCGGGATTTACCCATATGCAGCATGCCCAGCCCGTTTATTTAAAAGATTATTTGAATGCTTACAGGGAAATGCTTATGAGGGATATGGGCAGATTGGGATATATCTCGCAGCATATGAAAATAACTATGGGCGCAGGGGCGCTGGCTGGAACGCCGCTCAGCGCTTCGGAATACAGCATGAATGCGGAAAAGATATTTAAGGACCATAGTGACCTGAAAGAGCTTAAAGAACTTTTCATTATTGAGCCGACTAATAATTCACTGGATTCAGTCAGCGACAGGGACTTTGTAATTGAAATTATCAGCGCCTTATCAATTATTGCGATGCATCTTTCCAGACTGTCGGAAGATTTAATTATCTGGTCAACCAAAGAATTTGATTTTGTCGAGATCGATGAATCTTTTTGCACCGGCAGCTCGCTCATGCCGCAAAAAAAGAATGCGGATGTATTGGAATTAATCAGAGGCTATGCCGGCAGATTAAACGGGAATTTGGTCAGCGTTTTGACGATGATGAAAGGACTGCCGTTAACTTACAACAGAGATATGCAGTTAGATAAAGAGCCGCTGTTCAATTCTTTCGAAATAGTTTCCAGCGAACTGAAGGTTTTGGCGGGCCTGGTTAAGACCTTAAAGTTTAATAAATCAAAGATAGACGAGCACTTAAAAGACGAATCCTTATATGCTACCGATATTGTTTACTATTTGGTTGATAAGGGAGAGCCTTTTAAAAGCGCACACACAATTGTCGGTAAATTGGTTAAATATTCCATTCATCACTCAATTGAAATAAAGCAAATGCCGGAGAAATTATTGAAAAAATTCTCCAGTAAGATTGTAAAGAAAGATATAGTTAGATTATTCAACCCGCAAGTTTCGGTCAAGTCAAAAAAATCAATCAAAAGACGCTAATGCACGAATTTAAATATATAAATAAGCATCTCTACTGTGAGAGGGTAAGAGTCGCGGATTTGGCTAAGAAATTCGGCACGCCTCTGTATGTTTACAGCTACCATACCCTTATTGACCATTTTGCCAAACTTAAGGATGCCTTTCGCCAAGTCAGTCCTCTGATATGTTATTCGGTTAAAGCGAACTCCAATTTGGCCCTTCTTAAGGCATTAGTTAATAAAGGGGCGGGGCTGGATATTGTTTCCGGTGGGGAACTATTCCGGGCGCTTCGCGTAGGGTGCCCGGCAAAAAAAATAGTTTATGCCTCTGTAGGCAAGACGGATGAGGAAATAGAAGAGGCGGTGAAGAGGGGGATATTGTTTTTTAACGTTGAATCGCTGCCTGAACTAGAAAATATAAACCGTATTTCCGGAAAGTTGAATAAAACTACCAGTGTTGCCATAAGGATAAACCCCGATGTAGAGGCAAAGACGCACAAATTTATCACTACCGGAAAAATAACCAATAAGTTCGGCATTGATTTAAAGAGCGCGTATAATATTTTATTATTGCGTGAGAAATTCCGGAACATAAGGATATCGGGTCTGCATATACATATCGGGTCCCAGATAACCAAGAGCACGCCTTATCTGGCCGCGATAACCAGGATTGTTGGGTTTATCGGCCGGCTGAAAAAAGAAGGGATAGAATTGGAATATCTGAACATCGGGGGAGGCTTAGGCATCATTTACGACAATGAAAAACCGCAGACAGCCGTAAAATACGCCCGGAAAATATTGCCTCTACTTAAAAAGGCCGGGCTTAAGATAATTATGGAGCCGGGCAGGTTTATCGCCGGTAATTCCGGCATCCTGGTAACCAGGGTTTTATATGTAAAAAATACGCCTAAGAAAAAATTTGTCATTGTTGACGCGGGGATGAATGATTTAATCCGCCCGGCTTTATACGGTGCCTATCATCAGATTTTACCGCTATGCGCTGAACGCTATACCCCAAACGCTGCTGAAAAGGTCGATATTGTCGGGCCTATTTGCGAAAGCGGGGATTTCTTTGCCAAAGAAAGAAGGCTCCCTAAACTAAAGGAGGGGGATTTTTTAGCAGTTATGGGCGCGGGCGCTTACGGGTTCAGCATGTCTTCGAATTACAATTCCCGGCGCCGGGCAGAAGAGGCGCTGGTTGTAAAAGACAAGGTTTTCGTAATCCGGAAAAGGGAATCATGTCGAGATTTAATTCGTAATGAATTGATACCGCCGTTTCTTTCAGGATGGTGACGCGACGAATAAGGAGCGTCGTCTATCGTGCCCGCTCCGGATGTGAGGCTGGCCGGGTGGAACATATGCAAAAAATAAATTTCACAAAGATGGTGGCATCCGGGAATGACTTCCTGGTTGTAGATTGTTCTTTACCACCCGCAATGGCTAAAGGTGAGCTTTCCCGTCTGGCAAAAAAGATGTGCGACAGGAAATACGGGATAGGCGCAGACGGTTTATTAGTGGCGGAGAAATCAAAGACTGCTGATATAAAGATGCGGATTTTTAACCCCGACGGCTCCGAAGCAGGAATGTGCGGCAACGGCGCGCGTTGCTTTGCCCTTTGGGCGGGCGCAAGGCGTATAGAGACAATGGCAGGAATAATCGAGGCCGCTGTAAATAAGGATAGGGCAAAAATAAAATTGACTGACCCCCGCGGATTAAGGCTAAATATTCCATTGAAAATTAACGCCAGGGCACTCAGGGCCGATTTTATAAATACAGGCGTGCCGCATGCGGTAGTATTCGTGGAGGGCCTGGAGAGTATCGATGTGCCGGCCCTGGGAAGGCCTTTGCGTTATCACAGGAAATTTTATCCGGCAGGCACAAATGTGGATTTTGTGGAAGTTATGAGTAGGGATTCCATTAAGGCCAGGACTTATGAAAGGGGTGTTGAAGATGAAACCCTTGCCTGCGGCACGGGTGCCGTAGCCTCGGCAATAATTTCGAGTGTCAGGTGTCAAGCCCTCCTCTTCAGCCGGCAGGCGTCAGGTGCCAGGTGCGTTAACGTGTGCACTCAAAGCGGCGAGATACTAAAAGTATATTTTGACTGGTTCCATAATACCTTCAGCAACGTCTGGCTGGAAGGAAAGGCAAAAATAATCTGCAAAGGAGCTTATTATGTTTAAGGGTTCGATTGTCGCAATTGTTACTCCGTTCAAGGAAGGCAGAGTTGATGAGAAGAAATTGCGCGATTTGATAGAATTCCAGATTAAAAGTGGGACCTCCGGCATTGTCCCCTGCGGAACAACCGGCGAATCCGCCACTCTGTCTTTTGACGAACATGAGAGGGTAATCGAGATAACGATTGAACAGGTGAAAAAGAGGGTGCCGGTTATCGCAGGCACAGGCTCAAATTCAACCGAAGAGGCAATTATGCTGACCAGGCACGCGGCTCAAGCCGGGGCAGATGCCTCTTTGCAGGTTTCTCCTTATTATAACCGGCCGACGCAGAAGGGCCTGTACGAACATTTTAAGACAATCGCAGATAACGTGAATATCCCGATAATACTTTACAATATCGCTTCGCGCACAGGCGTAAATATCGAGCCGGAAACAATCGCAAGGCTCGCTTCCGATTGCAAGAATATCGTGGGGGTAAAAGAGGCGTCGGGGAGCCTGGATCAGATGTCGCGCATAAAAGCCCTCTGCGGCGCGGGTTTTGATTTGTTATCCGGCGACGATAGCCTTACGTTGCCCGTATTATCCATAGGCGGCGCAGGGGTTATTTCGGTGGTGGCTAATATTGTCCCCCGGGATGTCGCGGATTTGGTTGCAGAGTTTGAAAAAGGCAATTTGAAAAAGGCGCAGGAACTGCATTATAAGCTTTTGCCGCTGATAAAATCCGCTTTTATTGAAACAAACCCTATTCCCCTAAAGGCTGCTATGGGTTTACTGGGGATGTGTGAACCGGATTTAAGGCTGCCGATGTCGGCAATGCTTCCGGAAAACGTAGAGAAATTAAAAAAGGCATTGAAAGATTACGGGCTATTAAAATAAAAACTAATCCGGGGACGGTTCTGAAATGAAGCGAAAAGTCTACCCCGGCAAAGGAGCGAATTTAATGATTAAATTAGGAATAGCCGGTGTTTGCGGGAAGATGGGCAGGAGGATATTTGAATTAGCTTGCGCGGACAGGGATTTTGAAGTAACCCTTGCCCTGGAAAGGAAGGGGATTCCGGAAATCGGCAAAGAATTAGGCAGGCTAAAGATATCTTCGAGCGCGGACGGGTTATTTTTGGTGGATGTATTCATAGATTTCACCAGCGCCGAAGGCAGCGATACAAATTTAGATTACGTTGTTAGGTATAAAAAGGCGCTTATATTGGGGACCACCGGACTAAATGACGCGCAGCTAAAGAAAGTTGAGGAGGTCTCCAGGGTTGTGCCTGTTGTATTTTCCCCGAATATGTCCATAGGCGTAAATGTCCTGTTTTCCATGCTCCCGGAGATGGTAAAAAAATTAGGGCCGAATTACAGTATTGAAATTGTTGAGGCGCACCATAAGGCTAAGAAGGATGCCCCTTCAGGCACGGCGAAAAAATTCGGCCAGATACTGGCGGAGACGACGGGAAAAGAGATTCCCATTCACGCTATACGGCTGGGGGATATTGTCGGAGACCATACGATTATCTTTTGCGGAAATTCCGAGCGCATTGAAATAAAACACCAGGCGCACTCCCGGGATTTATTCGCGCAGGGCGCATTAAAAGCGGCAAAGTGGATTAACGGAAAATCCGCGGGGCTCTATTCGATGCAGGACGTGTTGAAGGAGGGATAGTCCCCTTCCTTTCGACTGCGTTCAGGGTAAGCGGGGATAGTTCCTAAAACCGAGGGAATATGTTTGAGCTTTCAAAAAAATTAAAAAAGTTGCCGCCGTACCTTTTTTTAGAAATTGATAAGGCAAAAAGGCAAGCGCGCGCAGAAGGAAGAGATGTAATTGATTTCGGCGTAGGGGACCCTGACCAGCCTACGCCGATTTATATTATTGAGGCCCTGCATAAGGCAAGCCTTGACCCGGTGAATCACCGGTATGCCCTTGACCAGGGCATGCCGGCTTTGCGCCTGGCAATCGCAAACTGGTATAAAAGGCGCTTTGCCGTAGGGCTTAATCCGGATGAAGAGATTTTGCCTTTAATCGGCTCAAAAGAAGGGATTGCCCATCTCCCATTGGCCTTTATCAACAAAGGGGATTATTCATTGGTGCCTGACCCCTGTTATCCGCCTTATCAAGGCGGGACAATTTTGGCCGGAGGCAGGCCTTATCTTGTGCCATTATTGGAATCCAACGGTTTCCTGCCGGATTTTAAAAAAATTCCCCCCTCGGTCAGGAAGAAAGCAAAGATTTTGTACTTGAATTACCCGAATAACCCCACATCGGCCACGGCGGAAAAGACCTTTTATCGTAAGGCCGTAGACTTTGCGGATAAGAATAAGATTATTATAGTTTCCGACCTGGCATATTCCGAAATCTGCTATGACGGCTACAGGCCGCAAAGTTTGCTTGAAGTTGACGGGGCAAGGGAAGTGGCGATAGAATTCCATTCGCTATCCAAGACTTACAATATGACCGGCTGGCGCATAGGCTGGGCCTGCGGCAATAAGGATTTAATCGCGGGTTTGGCAAAAGTGAAGTCAAATATTGACTCCGGTATATTTTCCGCAATCCAGATTGCAGGCATCACTGCTTTAGATAGTGACGATAAATATGTCCAGAATATGCGCGAATTTTATCAGATGCGCCGGGATATCCTGGTAGAGGGCCTGGATTCACTGGGCTGGAAGGTAAAAAAACCAAAGGCAACTTTCTATATCTGGACAAAAATACCCGGCAAGATTGATTCCATAACTTTTTCCCGCCGGTTGTTAGAAAAGGCGGATATCATTGCTACCCCGGGTGTAGGGTTCGGCGGGCAGGGAGAGGGTTATATCCGTTTTGCCCTCACTGTAAATAAAGAAAGAATAAAAGAGGCGGTCCAGAGGCTTAAAAAGGTATGGCAACTTGTTTTATAGGCATGGGTTCTAACCTCGGCGACAGGGAATATTACATAAATAACGCCATAAAAAAAATCCGGGCAATGCCCGGTACGCAGATTAAAAAAATTTCCCGCATAATCGAGAGCCCTCCTGAGGGCGCTTCTCCCCAGGGGCCTTATCTTAACGGGGTAATGGAGATAGAAACAACTCTTAGGCCATATCAGCTCCTTCAGGAATTGCAGGGTATAGAATCTTCTCTGGGCAGGGTGCGCACGGTTAAAGGCGGGCCCAGGACAATTGACCTGGATATTTTAACCTACGGCGGCATCCGTATGAATGAAATGGCATTAAGCATACCTCATCCCCGTATGCTGGAGAGAGATTTCGTGCTCAAGCCATTAAGAGAGATTGCGCCGGAAATAGTTAGAAAACTTAAGAAACAAAAGGCTACAAAGAAAAAATGGAAGTCATCAGGGATATTAAAGAGATGCAGGCAATAGCCCGGGCAATGCGCATGGCAGATAAGACGATAGGTTTTGTGCCTACAATGGGGGCATTGCATAAAGGCCACCTTGGCCTTATCCGCCAGGCAGTTAAGGAAAACGATATCAGCGTAGTCAGTATATTTGTCAATCCTATCCAGTTCGGGCCACAAGAGGATTTCAGGCGTTACCCGCGGCCGTTAAGCAAAGATTTGGCTTTGTGCCGGAAGGCAGGAGTAGATTTTGTATTTTGCCCCCGGCCGCAAGATTTTTACCCCTCCGGGTATAAAACTTTTATTGAAGTTAAAGAATTAAGCGATGCGCTTTGCGGGGCATGCCGTCCCGGGCATTTCCGCGGCGTGGTTACTGTGGTGGCGAAGTTATTTAATATTCTCCAGCCCTCATGCGCATATTTTGGGCAGAAAGACGCCCAGCAAGCGGTAATCATAAAGAAGATGGTTTCGGACCTAAATATGCCCGTAAAATTAAAAGTAATGCCGATAATACGGGAAAAAGACGGCCTTGCCTTTAGCTCGCGAAACATATATTTAAGCCGCGAACAAAGAAAAGATGCCGCAGTTTTATCTGCGGCATTGCATATTGCAGGTAATTTAGTCAAATCCGGAATCCGGGATGCGCATAAAATAATCCGGAAAATCAAAGGAGTCATCAAGGCAAAGAAGGCGGCGAGGATTGATTATGTTTCTATCGTTGACCCGGATAACTTAAGGCCGGTAAAAAAGATAACCGGCCGGTGTTTGATTGCCTTGGCAGTCTGGATAGGCAAAACCAGGCTTATAGACAATATTATAGTAACTGTGTAATGTTCAAAGTGTAATGTGTAAAACGAGTGTAAGGCATCAATGTGGAATGGAACCATATTACACGTTACACATTTAACGTTAGACAAAACAATGGCAAAATTACTGAGAATAGGCATAGTGGGTTGCGGGGCAATCGGCAGTTCTTTGGCTGAAACTATTGCCAAGGATTTCTCCGGCCAGGCGGCATTGGCAGCGGTTTATGACATAGACAATGCAAAATCCGGAAATTTGTCCCGGCGGTTTTCAAAAACAAAAAATATCGCAGCCTCCAGTATCCGGGAGTTAATCCGGAAATGCGATTTGGTTATTGAGGCGTCATCGAGCAAATGTTCGTGGGAAATTTCCCGGGAGGCCGTAAGAAACGGCCGTGATATTATGGTTATGAGCGTAGGGGGGATAGCGGGGTATTTGCATCGGCTGGCGTCCTTAGCGGAAAAATCCGGCGCAAAAGTTTATATTCCGACCGGCGCGATATCGGGCATTGACGCCCTGAAGGCGGCCCGCTGCGGGAAAATAAAAAAGGTTACCCTGAGTACCTATAAGAATCCCCGTTCTTTCCAGGGTGTTAGGTATGCGAAGGAAAACAAAATCGAATTAAATAAAATCAAAAAAGATACCATATTATTCTCGGGAAGCGCCAAAGAGGCGATTAGATTGTTTCCGCAAAATATCAATGTTGCCGCGGTATTAAGCATTGCCGGCATAGGTCAGGATAAAACCCGGGTCAGGATTATCGCTTCACCTTCAACAAATAAAAATATTCATCAAGTTGAAATAGAGTCCAGCGCCGGCAAGATAGTTACGCGCACGGAAAATGTCCTGCATCCGGATAACCCCAAGACAAGCTATCTGGCGTATCTATCGGCAGTGGCAACTTTAAGGCAGATTTTTACGCCCGTCAAAGTAGGCACTTAATAAAATTTAAAACGAGAGGGGGTGAAAACAACAATGGCAGAGAAATTGGTAAAGCTAGGCATCAAGCGCCAGAAGGGTTACCTTTATTTCATTGACAAGCAGGGTGACGTTTCCTGCGCGAAGATGGCAAGAGGCAAGGAAAAGGGAGGGAAGCCTAAGAAGGTAGAGAAGTGTGGCATTAAGAGGAAAGAAGGCTATCTTTATTTCCTTGACAAGCAGGGTGACGTTTCCTGCGCGAAGATGCAGAGAGGCGGCAAGAAAAAGAAAAGGAAATAAGAAATACCTAAAAAAAGGGGACGGTTCTTTGAAAATAAAAAGAATCGTCCCTTATCTTATGGAAAATAACATTATAATACGCGGGGCAAAAGCGCATAACCTGAAGAGTATAAGCCTTACGCTTCCGCGCAATAAGCTCATTGTTGTTACCGGGCTTTCGGGTTCGGGAAAATCCAGCCTTGCCTTTGACACTATATATGCCGAAGGCCAGAGGCGTTATGTGGAAAGCCTCTCTAGTTACGCCCGCCAGTTTTTAGAGCAAATGCAGAAGCCCGATGTCGAATATATTGATGGGCTTTCCCCTACTATATCCATTGAACAGAGGACTGCAGGAGGCAACCCCCGTTCTACGGTCGGCACGCAGACGGAGATTTACGATTACCTGCGCCTGCTTTTTGCGCGCATAGGCAGGGCCTTTTGTTTCAAATGCGGGCAGCCTATAGAACGTCAGAGCTCACAGGAAATCGTAGAGAGGATAATGGCTTTACCCGGAGAAGAGGTTGTGCATATATTATCGCCGCTGGTGCGCGGGAAAAAGGGCGAATACCGGAACATCGCGGCAGAGGTCCAGAAGGCCGGATTTGTGCGTTGCCGTATTGACGGCAAGATTTATGAGCTGACAGAGAAAGTTGCGCTCGATAAATATAAAATACATAATATCGAGATAGTCGTAGACAGGGTTGTCATAAACCCAAAAAGCAAAAACAGACTTACAGATTCCGTTGAAACCGCGCTGAAGGTAGGCAAGGGAACGGTTATTGTTAGCCCCTTGAACGGGCAAAGGGATATGGTTTTTAGCGAGCAATTCGCCTGCACAAAATGCAAGATAGATATCCCGGAGATTGAGCCGCGCATCTTTTCTTTTAATTCTCCCTATGGGGCCTGCCCCGCCTGTAATGGCCTGGGGATAAAGCTTGAATTCGACCCGGATTTAGTCATCCCCGACAAGAATAAATCCATCAATCAGGGTGCCATTGAGCCATGGAGAAGGGGCGGCAGGGGTTACATGCTTTATTATCGCTGGCTCATTAGGGAACTTTCCTATAAGATGGGTTTTGATTTAGATGCGCCTTTTAATAAGTTGACGCAAGAAGCGCAAAACATAATATTGTATGGCAGAGAGGAGCAGGTGGAAGGCAGGCGTTTTGAAGGGATTATACCTCACCTGGAAAGGCTGTTTAGAGAGACAGAAAGCCAGTATCTGAAAGAGGAGGTATCCAGATTCATGTCCAGCCTGTCCTGTCCATCATGCGGCGGAGCAAGATTAAAGAAAGAGAGCCTGGCAGTACTTATCGGCGGCAAAAATATATGGCAGGTAGCCCGGATGCCTATAAACGAATGCCGGGATTTCTTCGGGAATTTAAATTTGAGCGGCAGGGAAAAAATGATTGCCCATCATGTTTTAAGGGAGATAATCCAGAGGCTTGCCTTTTGTATTGACGTGGGCCTGGATTATCTTACCCTTGACCGGAAAAGCTCAACCCTTGCCGGAGGAGAATCTCAGAGGGTGCGCCTGGCAACGCAGGTAGGCTCGGGACTTGTGGGCGTTTTGTATATCCTGGATGAGCCGAGCATAGGCCTGCATCCCAGGGATACCGCAAGGTTAATTTCTATACTGCGAAAGCTAAAGGAATTAGGCAACACCCTGATTGTGGTAGAGCACGATGAATCTGTCATTAACTCGTCAGATTACATCGTGGACCTGGGGCCCGGGGCAGGCAGGCACGGGGGGGAAGTGGTTTTTGCGGGGAGAAAAGATGAATTGTTAAGAAGACCGGATTCCCTTACTGCAAAATACCTGCGCGGAGAGTTAAAAATAGATATTCCCGCTAAAAGAAGGGCCTACGCCGGCAGGAAGTGTCTGGAAATTAAAGGGGCGCGGGAGCATAATTTAAAAAATATAAACGTGGCATTTCCTCTGGGGATTTTTATTTGCGTCACTGGTGTTTCGGGCTCAGGGAAGTCTACCCTGATAAACGAAATATTGTACAGGAAGTTAAGCCAGAAATTATATAAATCCAAAGAAAAGCCCGGGGCCTGCCATAAGCTTATCGGCGCAGAGTTTGTGGATAAGGTCATTATGGTTGACCAGTCGCCGATCGGAAGGACCCCGCGTTCAAACCCCGCCACCTACACAGGCGTATTTACGTATATAAGGGAGATATTCAGCCTGCTTCCCCAGGCCCGCCTGCGCGGCTATAAGCCGGGACGGTTTTCTTTTAACGTAAAAGGGGGCAGGTGCGAGGCCTGCACCGGCGACGGTATTAAAAAGATTGAGATGCATTTTCTGCCCGATGTTTATGTAAAGTGCGAAGTGTGCAAGGGGGAGCGTTTTAATGAAGCCACAAGGGAAATAAAATATAAAGGGGAATCCATATCTGACGTATTGGACATGACTGTGGAAGAGGGGCTGGATTTATTCGCGAATATCCCTAAAATAAAGAACCCTCTTTCTACCCTTTTTGAAGTGGGCTTGGGTTACCTGCAACTCGGGCAGCCCGCTACTACCCTCTCGGGTGGGGAGGCCCAGCGCGTAAAACTGGCATCGGAACTTAGCAAGCGCCCTACAGGTAAAACAGTTTATATACTGGATGAGCCTACTACGGGTTTACATTTTGCGGATGTGGAAAAGCTCTTGCGCGTCCTCCAAAAGCTGGTTGACAAGGGGAATACGGTTATTGTGATTGAGCACAACATGGAGGTCGTAAAATCCGCAGATTACATTATTGATTTAGGCCCGGAGGGGGGAGACAAAGGCGGCAGGGTGGTTGCGGCTTGCAGTCCGGAGGAGCTGGCTGACATAAAAGACTCGCATACGGGGCGGTTTTTGAGAAAAGTATTGAAGGATAAATAGGGTAGTGGTATAGTAATATCACAAATCCCAAACTCCAACAAATTTCAAATGAAAAATTCTTGGAAATTAATTGCCCTCTCATTTGTTATCGCGTTTAATTTTTTTATTGGGTATGGGAATTCTTCTCATGCCCAGGATTCCTCCAGGGAAGACGAGGCGTTTTATGTGGCCCAGAGGGCATTTGAAGACGGCTTTTACGATGTCTCCCTGTCTTTACTGGAACGTTTCCAGGCGGCATATCCGGTTTCGCCAAAATTCGCGCAGGCGGATTTATTGATAGGTCAGTGTTATTATTTTCAAAATAAGTTTTTGGAGGCATTGAAGAAGTTTGAAGGACTTTTAAATTCGGCGTTTGCCGGCGATATAAAGGATGCGGCCACCTATTGGATTGCCGAGGTGCATTTTAAGGGCAATAATTTTGTCAAGGCCGGCCAATATTATAAGACGATAATTGATAATTATCCGAAATCCCGCTATTATCCTGCCGCTTACTATTCGCTTGGCTGGTGCTTTTTTCAGGAAGAGATGTTCGACGAGGCCCTGGGATATTTCAAGGCGGTAGAGGAAAAATTTCCCGCAGAGGCGCAGGACGCGTCATTTAAGATAATCGAGTGCCTTTATAATTTAAAGGAGTATGCGAAGTTAAAGGCGAGGCTCGGAAATTATATTAAAATATACGCCTCCGATAACATGAAGATGCCATACATGTATTTTTATCTGGCCGAAGCCGAATATTATCTGAATAATTTTCAGGCTGCGATTGACGATTACTCAAAAGTTATGCAAAATAGCCGCGATGAGCGTCTGGTCGGCCTGTCAAGGCTGGGGCAGGCCTGGTCACACCTCAAGTTAAAGCAATATGACCTGGCTGAAGGCGCATTCGGCAAAATAAAAATAAGCGCCCTTGAAAAGCCGGGCAGGGATGTCCTCTTGCTGGGAAGGGCGGTATTGTTATTTGAGACCGCGCGGTTTAGCGAAGCAAAGAATATGTATGATGAGCTTATACAGGTGGCCCCGGAGGCGGTCATTTTAATGCAGGCGTATCTGGGCAAGGGGGATGCGTTTTATAAAATGGCAGAATATGCAGATGCCAAAAACACATATAAAGCGGCATTGGATAGGGTAGTCCCGGAGGCTCTGCCCGGGGAAATCATAGACAGATTGCATTACGGGCTCGCCTGGGCATTTTTAAAAGAAGGGGAATTTAAAGAGGCGATAAGCGAATTCCAGAAGATCGCCAAAAATACCGAAGACAAAGTTGTTAAGGTCAGCGCGCTTTGCCAGATCGGAGATACCTATCAGGATTCAGGGGATTACGCGAAAGCGCTTGATGCCTACGACGCTATATTGAAAGATTATCCGGATAGTTTTTACGGGGATTATGTCCAGTATCAGGTTGGGCTTACCCTGTTAAAGTCTTCCAATTACGACGGCGCGATTATGAGTTTCCTTGCCTTTAAGAAGAAATTCCCGGATTCGAAGCTCCTGGACGATGTTGTTTACGCCCTGGGCCTGGCATATTTCCAGAAGCAGGATTACCGCGCAAGCCGCGAAGTATTTGTGGATTTTACATCCAGGTTTAAAGGCAGCAGCATAATGCCGCAGGCAATGTATCTTTTAGGAACAAGTTTATTTAACCTGGGTAAATACCAGGATGCCATAGAAGTATTTAAGAATATTGCCCGGGAATATGCGCATGACCTTGAGACGGTGCAGAAAGCAGAATATGAAATAGCAGATTGCTACTATCAGATGGGGGAAGAAAAAGAGGCAATGTCGCGCTTTAAGACGCTGCGCGCAAAATACCCGGACTCAAGCCTTACCCCCGAGATTATGTGGTGGCTGGGCGAGTACTATTACCGGCATAATGATTTGGATCTGGCGCGCCGCTATTTTTCTTCGCTTATACGGGATTTCCCGAAATCCGGCCTTATTGCCGACGCCTATTATGTCCTGGGTTCGATTGCCCAGGAGGAATCAAAATATCCTGAAGCGATAGATTATTTCAAGAAGGTAATGGGATTAGGCAGGACCGATTTGAGCGGCCAGGCAATCATTGCGACGGGAGATATTTATTCAAAGCAGGATAATACCGGTTTGGCATTAAGCACCTACCAGGATGCCGTGAAGCAATATCCGAATCTGGGTGGCCTTATTTATCCTAAAATTGCCGGCCTGTTTTATCGGGGGGGCAATTATGCGGATTCTCTGGAGTTTTACCGCAAGAGCCTGGATATCGTCCCGGTTAAGGAGATGCCTGAGGTGCAATTTAAAATAGCCGAAATTTTAGAGGCCCAGGGGAAAACAGAAGAGGCGATTGAAGAGTATTTGAGGGTTACCTATCTTTATTCCGATAATAGCGATTCGGGGACAAAGGCCTTTTTAAGACTGGCAAAGATTTACGAAGACAGGGAAAATTTTGCCGAGGCGCTTAATATCTATAATAAAATTTCCGTCACTGGGGTGCCGGAGGCAAAATATGCGAAAGAGCGGATTGAGTGGATAATAAAAGGGAAAAAAGTCCCGCCTGCGGCGGGATTTCGCTAAACAAAAACAGCAGGTGCTCAAGGAGGTAATTATGGATTTGTATAAGATGGGTTTGTGGCAGGTATTTTTAGCCGGCGGCCCGGTGATGTGGCCGATACTCTTGTGTTCGATATTTGCATTCGCAATAATTTTAGAAAAAGTCTGGCATCTACATAAGATAAAAATCGATAGCAGCGATTTCCTGAATAATATCCTGGATAAAATGAAACGGCATCAGATAAAGGAGGCGTTGGAAACCTGCGGCAATACGGACAGCCCTATTTCGCATATATTAAAGGCCGGAATTTTGAAATATGACCGTCCGCGGCCGCAGATTAAAGAGGCAATAGAAGATACGGCTCTATATGAGGTCCCCAAGCTGGAAAAGAACCTTACGGCATTGGCAACTATCGCGCATATTTCCCCTTTATTGGGCCTGCTGGGCACGGTGACAGGCATGGTGCGTTGTTTCCAGTCTATCCAGGCCAAAGCTGCTGCTTTTCATCCTGTTTCTCCCGGTGATTTAGCCGGCGGGATATGGGAGGCGTTATTAACTACCGTAGCCGGCTTGATTGTAGCTATACCGACGTTTGTCGCATATAATTATCTGGTTAATCACGTAAATACTTTTATCCTGGAAATGGAAAAAGCGGCTACCGAATTAGTTAATTTCCTTACCGAATAGAGGGGTGAAAAAATGCAATTTAAACGCCATATGGAATTAGAACATGGGCTGAAGCAGATAGATATAGCGCCTTTGATCGATGTGGTATTCCAGCTGTTGATATTTTTTATGCTTACTTCCAGCTTTGTGGTGCAGCCGGGAATAAAGGTAAATTTGCCGAAAGCCGTGACCAGCGAAATTACAAAAATTGAGAACATCGAGATAATTCTCTCCAGCGAAAATGTCGCCTATTTAGGCGGCAAGGTTATAAATATGCAGGAATTGAGGGCATTCCTTAAACAGGTGGCTAAAAGGAACCTCCCTATTTTAATCAAATCAGACAGGCGGGCATCTCTGGGGAGGGTTGTAGAGATCTGGGATATGTGCCGGGATTTAGGCATAACGCAGATAAACATCGCCACTAACCAGGAATAAGATGGTCTGGCCCATAAAAAAGGCTATTCTGGTTTCATTGGCGGGGCACGCGGCGGCATTCAGTATCTTCAGTTTTTCTTTTGGAAATAAAATTTTAAAAAGCGAATATAGCCCCGTGTCTTTTTTGGGCCAGATCCTTATGGATTGCGATTTGACTTTGCCCGGGAATATCCATGCCCTTGCCAGCCGTTACATGCGTAAAGATGTTACTCTATTGTCTTTCCTGAGAGATGGCGATGATAAAACCGGATTAACACCCGGGTATAATTTAAAGCCGATGGCAAAATTTCCATTCTCATTCTATACCGATAAAGAAAAATTTTTATACCGCACGCCTGCAGGCCCGTTTTCCCCCAGGAAAAAGGAACCGGCTATCATATTCCACCCTTTGCTTCCTTATCATTTTTTGCTTTATTTTAAAGACAGGCAGGCGGTTCATATTGAGCTTTCTTTTAACCGGGTATCTTCATTGGGCTCGGTTGTGATTAAACGCAAAATTTCTTCAGGAAACCTTGAAGCCGACCTTTTAGCCATGCGCTATATCGGCCACCTTTTTTATATAGGCGAAGAAAGATTTTCATTTGACCGGTGGAATACCGTAAAAATCGACCTTTCGGCAAAAAATGATTAATCTGGATTTTTCGCTGGGGATCTCTTTGTATGCCATCTTTTTCCTTAATATACTGCTGATTCTCTGGCTTTTTGGCATGAGAGAGAAAGATAGGGACCTGTATCTGGACCCCAAATTTACCTGGTTTTGTTCGGTTTGTACCTATACCTATATAAATACCAGGGAAAATCCGATCTCAAAATGTCCCAGGTGCGGAAGCTACAACAAAAAGTAGTTGACAGGCATTCTTTTCTATCTATAATGAAATCAGGAGGTAAGACATGATTACCGAAATTGGAATAGTGGCGGGGGACATATGGCATTTTTTGGACCAGCATGGGGATGTAATGCTCCCGGCCCTGATTAAAGGGATTGACAAGCACCGCGATGATGTCCTGATGAGCTTGGGTTGGCTGGCCAGGGAAGGTCACGTCGTTTTGCAGAAAATCGGAGATGATTACAGAATAAGTTTAAGGAAGAATGTTTAGGACCCCGGGATTAATTCTAAATAATAAGGCAGTTGTTTTATACATGACGCTGGCGACAATATTAATAGTAGCCTTATTGGCCGCAATCCTTTTAAACCTGACTTTAAGCCAGTCCAGACTTACGCATCATCAAGTAAGCCGCATTCAAGCCTATTATGCCGCAAAGGCAGGAATTGTTTATGCGGTGGAGCAGCTAAGGAGCGGAGGATCAACGAGTACGAGTTATTCTTTATCTGATTCTGATTTCCCTTCCAGTATTAAGAATAAGACTGTAGCGATTACAGTAACGCCTTATGGAAACGGTGCTTGTACCAGCGCCTATGTGCCTAGCGGTGTCGCTGCCTGCGTTAGTTCTACAGTAACCTATACCTACACTATCCCCTGATTTTTCCCATTCTAAATCAGTTATAATCTAAGTAAGTCCGTTATAAAGATATTTGTCTTAATTTTTGCATTTTTCCGACGACATAATGACATAGATTAAGTTTAAGTAAGTTTAAATAAGGTTGTTATAAAAAAAATAAAAAAATACTTGACAATATAAGTATTTTATGATTAAATTTAGTCTGTAGTAACCAGTTATGGAAGAATGGAGTTTGCTATGCAGAAGCTTATGAATATTGACGAACTCGCGGATTACCTACGTTTACAAAAACAGACGATTTATAATTGGTTATATCAGGGTAAAATTAGCGGAATTAAGCTGGGGGGGGTCTGGAGGTTTGACCGCAAAGAAATAGACTCCTGGTTAAAAAATAGAAGGCGTTTATCAAAAATAGGAGATAGATAAGCAATGAACCATCTGGGCGTATATTTTGGTCCAAGCCAGATTACCCTGGTAGAAGTTAGGGGAAAGAAAATTGTAGCTTCCTGCCAGATTCCGCTTGGCCGGATTTCCGGCCCGGCTTTCGGGGAAGAAAAAATACCCGAGGAGGTAAAATTAGTCGCCTTGTTTAAGGACGAGCTGCGCAAGAGCAAAATCAGCGCCCAGGAAGCGGTAATCGGCATTTCCGGTAAAGACCTGATTATCCGCACCTTTGACCTTCCCAGGATCCCCCGGGAAGAAGAAACTAGTGCCATAAATTTTGAAGTGCGCAAATACATACCTTTCCGCATCGAAGATTTAATTTCGGATTTCCAGCTGGATTTCGACAGGGTCATGCGCAAGAATTTTGTCTTATTTATCGGAATAAAAAAGGATGTGCTCGATAAGTATGTTTCGATATTTAACCAGCTGGAAATAAGGTTAAATTCGATAGAGTATTCGGCTTTCAGTATTTTAAGGCTGATTAAGTCGTTTGGCTTTCGCGGGGCCGGCATAGCAGGGATTGTTAATATTGATTTAAACGCATCCGATGAGGCAAATTTTATGGTTTTAAAAAACGGGTTTCCCCTGTTCAGCCGCGACATAATCCTGGCAGGTGAAGCGGATACCGGCGCCCTGCTCGATAAGTTAAAGGCGGAATTGCGCGTTTCCCTGGATTTTTATCACCGTAAATTTGTTTCTAAAAATATCGAGCAGATATATTATCTCTGCCCCGCGGAATACCGCTCTGAATTAGAGGGATTTACCAAAGAAATAAATTATAGCAGCAAATTTATAGATACCCGTAAATACATGGATAAAACAATCCCCTTCTCTTTAAGCCTTTTGAAGGCGTACGGCTCCTCTCTTGATAAGGCGGTGAGAGGGGGCATCAGGATAGATTTATTGGCGGCAAGGGAAAGGCTGGCATACGCCAAAGAGGGAGAGGTTGCGCCTAAAAAACTGTTGTTACGGCAGCTTGCCGGTTTAAGGCCGAAACCCTATATAATTGCCGTTGCCGCGCTCCTCTGTATTTCAGCCGTTGCCTTCGGAATTTATAAAAAAATCCCCATACAGAAAGAAATGCAAAATATTATCGATGCGCGCATCAGCGTTCCCTCGGTAAGCAAAGATGCCACTTATGAGGAGCTCCTTGGCATGGGGGAAAAGTATAAAGAAAAAATACAAGCACTGGACAATGCGGTTAATAATCAGCCGTTTGTAACCGAAATCCTTAATGGCTTGCCGAAAATCCTGCCAGAGGGGGTATATTTGCGGGATTTTTCGTTTCGGGTTGGAGAAAATAAGAAAGCCAGCCTTACGATAAGAGGTATTGCTTACCTTGCCGACAACGAGAAGGAAATGTTGGCGATTAATACATTTTTTTCAAGCCTTAAAAATGACCCCGCTATAAATAAATATTTTTCCCAGAAAAATATCATTTCCATACAACAGGAGGCGGACGAAAAAATCACGCTAACAAAGTTTGAAATTGCATGCCAAAAGCAATAAAGGCGGCTAAAAGATGGATAAATTGATAAATTTGCTGAGCAAGTATAAAAACGCGCTTTTAAATGTGGCAATAATCGCACTTGCCCTGGTGATTAGCAAAAACATTTATCAAAACCAGGCGAAAGAGATTTCCACCTTAATGCAGTTAAAAGAGTCCGCGCAAAAGAAGAATGCGGCGTTGGAAGATATATCTCAACTGCAAAAGAAATTCGCTGTTTTCAGGGCCTCTATCAATAACAAGGATATCGCTATAGTGATGGGCAAAATCAGCGATATCGCCAAGGAATACGGGATTAAGATTCTTTCAGTCAGGCCCTTGCCGGATAAAGACTGCGGCACGTATACCGCATATGCCTTCGATTTAAATATTACTTCTGCCAGCTACCATAATTTAGGTAAGTTTATAAGCAAACTGGAAAGTTCGCCCGATATATATTATATTACTAATTTAAACATGGCCAGAAGGGAAAAGGATGAATTCATTACTGTCGGCATGACCGTGAATACAATGTGGGTAAAGGACTAATCTCTTAAGCATGATATGAAAAAAAACAACCTTCAGGGTATGGGCATAATAGTCGGCACGCTTCTATTAAGCGTAACGTCTGTGAGCGCGGACCAGCAATTTAACCGCATGGTGCAAATGGAAAAAAGGGAACAGCCCGCAGTTCCGGCGCAGGGGGCGCCTGATGTTGAGCGGGACGTTATCCGAAAGCCGAATCTGGAATATAAATCAGAAAAATTGCCCGACCCCTTCCGGAAGCAATTTGAAGAAGTCGCAGCCGCTGCAGAGGCCCCCGTTAGCCGGGAAGAAGGTTATAGCAACGAATTGTCAGCAGAGCTGCGTGATTCCTTTGCGATACAGGGTATTATCTGGGGAGGCAGGTTTCCCCAGGCTATTATGAATAATAAGGTGGTAAAGGTGGGCGATGAAGTAATGGGCGCGCGTATTATTGAAATAAATCCAAACGGTATATCGGTTCTTTTTGAGGACCGGGTTTATAATGTCACTTTATCTACACTGGATAAATTATTGGAAGGTTCAAAAGGAGGCGAAGATGAAAAGTAGGCTGAATCTAATTATTTTTACCGCGGTTTTCCTGATTTGCAACCCCCCGAAGTCTAATGCCGCCCTTGATATTGCTTTCCCCAACCCTGAGCAGGAGATATCCATGGATTTACAGGATGCCAGCTTAAAAGACGTTTTGAAAATATTTTCCATGCAATCCGGATTGAATTTTGTGGCATCGGAAAACGTGGAGGACCGAAAGATTACCTTATATTTTGACAAGGTGTTGATAAAAGACGGAATGGATAAGTTATTTATGGCCAACAACCTGTCATACGAATTGGACCCGGATTCGAAAATTTTTCTTGTCAAAGATTGGGGAAAACCGGAAGTGGAAACCGTTACCCGGGTTTTTTACCTCAGATACGCTACGGTTTTAGTCTCTCCCCTGAAAAATGAAGTATCGACAACTACTACTACAACTACCGACACTACCAGTAGCGGAGACACTGATGAAGAAGATACCGGCATTACCGGCGCGGTAAAGAAACTCCTTTCCGCGGAGCACGGTTCAGTGATTGAAGACCCCCGGACAAACAGCCTCATTGTTACGGACATCCCGAGCAAGATGCCGGTAATTACCAAACTCATCGCATCCCTGGATGTGCCCATGCCCCAGGTATTACTTGAAGTGGAAATGCTTGATGTGAATAAATCCATCACCGATAAGGTTGGTTTTAATTTCGGTTCCGCAGGGTCGTATGCCATGCAGGTAGTAAGCGCTTCCCGAGGGACTGTCTTTCCTCTGGCTGCCTTAACAAGCAAAGAGGCAGTTTCGGATAATGTAACCGCAGGGACGTTAAGCTTTCCAACAACCCTTAAAGTAGTCCTGGACTTTTTGAAGACCCAGGCCGATACGAAGTTTCTTGCCAGGCCGCGCATTTTGACGTTAAATAACCAGCCGGCAGAGATAAAAATTGCCACCGATGAGTCCGTCGGTGTTACCACTACAACAAGTTCAACAGCTGGGACAACTACGGCTACGCCTGAGCGTGTGTCAACCGGGGTAACTCTAAAAGTTACGCCGCAGATTAATGTGGATACCGGCGAGATTACGATGTCCATCCTTCCCGAGGTATCCGAGGCAACCCAGGGGAATAGTTTCACCAGTAGCGGCGCTACTTTTCAATACCGCGACCCGGAAACGCGCAGCACTAAATCCCTCGTAAGGGTAAAAGACGGGGAAACGGTTATTATAGGCGGTTTAATCCGCAATGAATTTTCGCAGACTATCACAAAGCTTCCCATATTAGGGGATATTCCGCTGTTTGGAAAATTATTCACCCATAGAAATAATGATAAGAATAAAGAACGCGAATTATTGGTGTTTATTACTCCGCACATTGTCAAGGATACAGGCAGTAAGACAGCCCTCGCCCAGGCAAAGAAGCCCGGGCTCCCGGAAAGGGAGCAGGATGCGTTTCCGGTCTCTGACCGGCAAGCCGCCATCAATTCTACGTTGACTAATTTTGAAAAGATGAAGAAATAATGCCCAGAGAAAAGTACCTGAAATTAGGCGAGCTTTTGATCAGGGAAGGCCTCATCAAGGAAGCGCAATTAGAAAAGGCAATTAATCTCCAGAAGCAGGAAGGCGGCCGATTAGGAGAGATTCTGGTTGCCCTGGGGATGGTCAAAGAAGAGCAGATGGTTGCGGTACTGGGAAGGCAGCTGGGCATACCGTATTTTTCCCTGGGTACCGGCATGCTCAAACCCGCCCTTGACCAGGAATTGGATAAAGTAATCACCAATGACTTTGCCTTGAAAAATTTTGTCTTGCCGTTATCGCGCACTTTAAAATCGCTGACGGTAGCCATGTCCGACCCCCTGGATTTAATACTGATTGATAATTTAAAAAAATTGACCGGATGCGATATTAACCCGGTGATTGCAACGAAAGCGGACATCATTAAAGCGATTGAGGAATTTTACGGCAAATCTACTATTTTCAAGGAGGCGATACAGGCTTCTTATGAGCGCGGCCCGGCAGTGGTTGCCGAAGAAATCGAGGCCGATGAGGAGTTAAGTCTGGATAAGCTTATCGCCAGGGCGGAAGAGGCCCCGGTGGTAAAATTAGTGGATTTGATTATACGTCAGGCCATAAATGAGCGCGCCTCCGATATCCATGTGGAGCCGTTTAGGGAGAAGATATCCCTGCGTTACCGTATTGACGGCAAGTTATACGAAATACCTCCTCCGGCAAAGCACCTGCATCTGCCGATAATTTCACGCATAAAGATATTGGCCAAGCTGGATATTGCGGAAAAACGCCTTCCCCAGGACGGCGGTTTCCTGGTAAAGATAGAAGATAGGCCGATAGACTTGAGAGTTTCCACTATCCCAACTATTTACGGCGAAAAGATTGTTTTGAGGATACTTGACAGGAGCCAGGTTATTCTGGACCTCGGCCGCCTGGGATTTGATTCCCGGCAGCTTGAGCAGTTTCGCTCAATAATAAATTCTCCTTACGGGCTGATATTTATTACCGGTCCTACCGGCAGCGGCAAGACGACCACGCTTTACAGTATTTTAAGCGAGATTAATAACCCCAGCAAGAATATCCTGACTATTGAGGACCCCATTGAATATAAATTGGAAGGGATTAACCAGGTCCAGATAAAACCGGAAATCGGGCTTACCTTTGCTTCTGCCCTGCGCAGTTTTTTAAGGCAGGACCCGGATGTCATGCTGGTCGGCGAGGTAAGGGACTTAGAGACAGCGGAAATCTGTATCCGCTCGGCCCTTACCGGACATCTGGTTTTGAGCACCCTGCATACTAATGACGCGGCTTCCGCGATAAACCGCCTTGTAGATATCGGTGTTGAACCATATTTACTTACGCCTTCCCTGATTGCCATAGCGAGCCAGAGGCTGATACGCAGGCTCTGCCCGGAATGCAAGGAGGCTTACGAGCCTACCCCGGAACAATTAGGGGGGGTGAAAATAAAGACAGATTTGATTTACCGGCCTAAGGGCTGCGCAAAATGCAACCAGATAGGGTATTCGGGGCGCTCCTGTATCGCGGAAATTGTGCTGATAAATGACCAGATACGCGACCTCATCAGCCAGCGGGCGGCATCTTATAAGATTAAACAGGCGGCAAAGGCAGCCGGTATGCAGACACTGTATGAATCCGCATTGAAAAATGTCGAGAGTGGAGTCACATCTCTGGAAGAGGCATTATCTGTTACTCTGGAGTGGGGTGGATAAATGGCGAAACTCTTTTATGTTGCAAGGGATAAGGCAGGGAATAAGGTTAGCGGCACTGAAGAGAATATAAACCAGGAAGAGCTTGTCAGCCGGCTGCAGGCAAAAGACCTGGTTGTTATAAAGATAATCCCCGAGGGTTCCCTGGAATTTAGGGCCGGAGAAAAACCCCTTGTCCGTTACGTTCGCCGGCGCCATTACAAGGTTAGCGGCAACGATTTAGTGCTTTTTTGCCGGCAGCTGGCAACGCTTCTTTCTGCGGGAGTGGCTATCCTTAAAAGTCTGGATATAATTTCCGAACAGGTCGCCAGCACTAAACTACAGGCTATTCTAAAGAAATTAATAAAAGATATGGAGCAGGGTCTGACTTTTCACGAGTCAATGGCTAAATACCCGGCGGTATTTTCGGACCTCTGGATAAACCTTGTGGAAAGCGGAGAGGCGTCCGGGAACCTGGCGGTTGTCCTGGAGCGCCTGTCGTATTATCTGGAGCGCGAAGCCGAGTTTAAGAAAAAAATCATTTCCAGCCTTATATATCCGGCCATACTTTTATGCGCGGGCCTGGGCGCGCTTTTATTCTTAACCGTCAAGATTATCCCTACATTTGCCGATATCTTTAAAGGTTTTAATATAACCCTGCCTTTAATTACCAGGGTCCTTATAGCTCTCAGCGAGGGGCTCAGGAAATTTTTATTGCCAGGGATAGGCGGGATGGTTTGCGCCTTTTATATGGTGCGCAGGTATATCCGGACGAAAGACGGCCGGAAAAAATACGAGAGCATCAAATTTAACCTGCCTACGTTCGGCGATTTTTTTAAGGCCTTGACAGTGGAGAGGTTCTCCTCAGGGATGTCTACGTTGCTTGAGAGCGGGGTGCCTATACTTTATTCCCTGGAAATTACGGAGCATAGCGTGGGCAATTTAATCATGATGGATATCATCCGGGAAATTAAAGACAATGTAAGGAACGGCCGGCCTTTAAGCCAAACCCTTGAAAAGAGCAAGTTTTTTGAGCCCATGGTCGTGCAAATGGTAAGTATAGGCGAGGAAATAGGCGAACTGCCGGATATGTTTAAACGCATAAATAAGTTTTACCAGGATTACCTGGAAACGTTCTTGGCCCGTTTTACTTCCATGTTTGAGCCGATTATGCTCATTTTTATGGGCGGGGTCATCGGGATAATGGTTATCGGCATGTTTTTGCCGATTTTCCAGATTACCCAGATTTCCGGCTAAAGATATTGACAAATATATTTTTTGTATTAAACTTTAATTGTGCGCCGCGGAGTGCGCGCATGATTACCTAACACCAAAAGGAGGTCTGAGATGGGAAGGAGAGGTTTTACCTTGCTTGAAATTATCATAGTTTTAATTATTATCGGTATTATCGCGACGTTAGGTTTGACCCAATATACGCGGGTCGTTGAAAAAGGTCGTACTGCAGAAGCAAAAACGAATTTAGGCACAGTCCGAACTTTGGCCCTGGCGCAGTATCAGGAATACGGCAATTACACCATCGACCTTGCTAATTACAACTTACCGACAACATCAGCGTGTAACAGTAGTTATTACTATTGGTACGCGATTGATACCACTAGTGGCACAGGGACAGCAACGCGCTGTATCGGTACAAATGGTAAACAGCCAGGCGGTCCTTCTGCCTACACCATAACTTTAACAGTAGATGGTGTCTTAACTTCTCCGTATTAAGTTTATTAATTTTAACGGGAGTAAGCATATGGCTAAAGCAGGCTTTACTCTGATGGAGTTGCTTATTGTTATCGTCATTGTGGGGATACTTGTTACTCTGGCTATGGTTAATTATTCCGGTGTCAGGGAACAGACATTTGATAAAGAGGCAAAGGCTAACCTGAAACTCATCCAGGCAGCGCAGAGGATTTATCATATGGAGAACACTTTTTTTTATCCATGCGCTGGCTGCGCCACTCCCGCTGATACCGCAGGCATAAATAGTAATTTAAGGCTTTCGTTACCTACCGCCAACCCGAACTGGACTTACTCTGCCTGGGGCGGGGCCACTACCGGCTGCGCCCGGGCCACGGCATCCGGCACTATTAACACGCCTGTCCGAAGTTGGTTTATGAGGACAAATGATGCAGACGGAGAGCCGGACTCCGGCGCGGGTTGCCCATAATTATGAACAAAAAGGCGCTTAGCCTGTTGGAAATTATTGTTTCCGCCGTTATTATGACCGTGGTAATCGCCGGCTTTGCCGCGATTTTTTTAAGCGGTAAAAGAAGCATACTCCATAGCCGTTCACGAGTGGTATCCGCAGAGATAGGCAAGTTGTTTTTAGATTATTTGCAGACCCACGTAAGGCAGAACGATTGGGACGTAACAAGCCCGACGGTAACCAATGGGCTTGTTGTTGGTACCCGTTATTGCGATGGCAGCGCTAACCCCCAGCAGCCCGGCTGCCCAAATGTCTATGACCGCACCCTTGATAACATCACCTATAACGCGCAATATACCATCAGTTCGCCATATACAAATATCCGCAAAGTTAAAGCAGTTGTGAGCTGGAATGAGCCTACCCCGTAGCAAAGCCATAACACTCATTGAACTTTTGATTGCAATAGTTTTGCTGGGGGTTATGACTTTGGCTTTTTCGAGCATTGATTTATTCAGCCGTCACCATTTGCGTACTTCCGAAATGAGGGTAAAAATACACAATGAGTTATCTTATGTCCTTGAAACTATTGCAAAGGACGTTGTCCGGGCAACCGGCGATGAGAATGACCGGGGGATAAAATATGTCAACGGGACAAGTTTTACCGTCAGGATTGATACCCCTGGCCTCGTGCCCACGCCTGCCAATTATGCCGACGACACCACAATAACTTACGCCATTTCAGGGTATCAGATAACTAAGCAGGGAGTAACTTTAAATACGCAGGATATTATTCCTGCGGGAGGTTTTAGCTATACCTTGTGCGATAAGACAAGTTGTTCCCCGGGCATAACCAGCGGTATCGGCATTGAAATCAACCTGATGGGAAGATACAAACCCGCCCAGGCCCTTTCAGTAGATAACCCCGAATCGCGAATAAAAACTAAAATCTATAGTCAGATGATGGGTGGTAATTAGGGTATAAGGGACGGTTCTCCTGTTTACAACTTGCGTCCTTACAAGGAGAGCTACCTTTTATTTTTGGTTCCTTATTTTCGTTGCCCAAATTCGGATTGATGCTATAATATGTAACATTATGGGGCTGTAGCTCAGTTGGGAGAGCATTTCGTTCGCAACGAAGGGGTCGGGGGTTCAACTCCCCCCAGCTCCACCAAGAAAGGAAAGAAATGCCCGACCCCAAAAGGGTGTGGGAAAAGAATTTTCCCACGCTTTGGGGGTGACAGTCCGCCA
>SBBM01000056.1 GCA_005239725.1 Planctomycetales bacterium
ATATCCGGCATCCGGCAAATAAACTGCTGAATGCGTAATATGTACATTTTTAATAAGTATGTCAACGATTAAATTCAAAAGTTGCCTGGGGTTACGGATACGCGTCATTCCCATCGCTGTCTGTCGTAAGATTTCTTGATATTTGCGCTGCTCGCGAAGCAATATTGCTTCTGCCCTTTTCTGGAAATATATATAGGCAAAGGGGCCTGCCGTAGCCAAAACCGCAATTAATGCCAGCGGCCCTAACCACCAGTTCTCGCCCCAAAGATTGATTAACGTATTTTTGCCGAAGACGCCAAGCAGGAAAGGCAAACCTAAAACCAGGGTATAAACACCGATAAAAATACCCGTGCGGGTAATTGTAACACTGACATCCATAACAGAATATTTTAATATAGCATAGGCAATAAGAGAAAGGCAGATTACGACAGGCAAGTATCCGAATGGATAAAGCTGCAGCCCGTAAGCAGGCAGGTAATCCAATGTGCCGATGAGGGATATGATGAGCGCTAAGAACATATATTTTCTTCGCCTGCGCTCAAGCGCTGAGTTTATATTTTTATACCCTTTGTATAAATTGATTATTGATACTATACCCAAGCTGAACCATATTATTAAAAACGGGTGGTGTAATATACCCGGGTTTGTGTAATATCCCCAGAAATATTTTCGCAAGCCTGTAATAAAATAATCGGTTCTGGAGAGTAAAACAAAAATAGCCGCTAAAATATAGGATAAAATGACGAAACGCTTTTGCTCTTTAAAACCCGGAAAGGAGACAGAGAAATGATACATCGTAGGAACAATAAAAGGCACGCCAAGATAAACAAACCTGTTCCAAAAAAGTGCCGTTTCTTCCTTTATGCTCAAATATTCCATTCCAAAGCCAAACTGCCATATAGCACTGCTAAGGCTCAACAACCCAAACGCGATATTCGGCATTAGCCTTATATTTTTAATAAATACGAAGAAGCCTAGGGCAAACAAGAAAATTGCGGTAAAGAAAGGCGGTATGGCGTAAGGGTTAAATTGATACATCTTATTTAATTTTTTTGTAAAGTATTATTTTTAAAATACCAATCTACCGTAGATGCCAATCCCTGGATTGGAGATGGGTATTCAAGTGAAAATCCGCTGGAGCGCAATTTTTCATTTGCATACGTTTGATTATACAAAAAATAATCCAGCAGATTCGCCGATATCCCCCGGAATAACAATTTCCAAATAGGCAACCTGCTGATAAATTTAACTGCGGTCCGCGGCAGCGCCACCAAAGGAGGCCTGATATTTAATAGCCGGCATGCCACTTGCATTAGTTGCTCACATCTGCGTGGGTACAAATCCGATATGTGATAGATTTCCCCCGGATTATTTTCTTGCTGCGCCAGGTGTATCGCTGCATTTACCACATCGTCAACGTGCACCAGGTGGATCCGGTTTTTCCCGCTTCCCGGGAATATCCAGAGTTGTTTTTTAGAAATTAAAGACAAGGCACTATAGAATCCGTAAAGGCTTCCTGGGCCATATACAATAACGGGTCGCATGACAACGATAGGCAAGCCATAGTTTTCATAGAAAAAAAAAGCCCTTTTTTCTCCCTCTGCCTTTGACCATTCATACCAGTTTTTAAATCGCCCGGGAATCTGCTCATCTTCAGTTATAAAATCTTTTTCTTTTATCCCGCTGACATGCGCGGTGCTGAAATAAATAATTTTTTGGATATTTTTATCTCTGCAAGACTCAAGCAGTTTTTCAGTGCCTAAAACGTTATATTTATAAAGTATGTTTTTGGGCGCATCTACATTAAATAAGGCAGCGAGATGAAAAATATAATCAATACCATCTAATTTTTCAGAATATGCGCCATTGTTTAATAAATCTCCGGCTAACAGTGAAATACCGTTTTCTTTGAGTCTCCCGGCTTTTACAAGCGATTCCGGCCTCACTAAAGCAGTTACCTGGTTTTTTTCTGCTAATTTAAGCGCCAGCCTTTCCCCGATAAATCCGGTTGCCCCGGTAATAAAAATTCTTTTATTTTCCAAAAAATCCTCTAAATCTGCGCCTTTACCCTATTTATTGTTGAGTCATCAATTAATTTATCGCCCCAGTAAAAATCAGAGGCTTCGAAACCGTGTTTTTTACCCAGGCCCCTTATTTCGTCCATTTTCTCAAGAGTAATATTACCCCTGCCGAAGCTGAAATTCTCGTAGCGTTTTTCCAGGTCAAGGATTATGGCTTCGGCAAAGCATCCATAGACGGTATCTGTGGAGGGCAGGCCCATATCAATCGGAAAATTAAGCGCTGAGGGGGATTTTGCCAGGCCCCCGGAAAATACAAATATGTCTTCCCGCGAAGTTTCCATATGGGAAACATTCTTCGGGTAACCGACGTCACAGATTATCGCCCCGGGCTTAAACCATTCAGGGTTAAGTATGGCGGCGCTTGCGCTTGCCGCGGCAATAACAATATCCGCATCAGCTACGACCGATTTATTGTCTGTCGTTGCGATAATCTTGGCCTTATGCCTTTTTGCCAATTCCTGCCTTAAGCGGTCAAGATTAGATTTAGTGCGGCCGGTTACGGTAAGTTGTTTTACCTTGTCAGCCAGCGCCCGGGAGCAGGCGCTTCCGATATCCCCTGTGCCTCCGACAATCGTTGCCTTCAAAGAAGATATATCCCTGCCTAGTATCTGCGCTGCCTTAAGTACGCCGTCTATCGCCATTGCCGCAGTAAAAGTATTTCCGGTTGTTACCGGGACGCTTACTTCTTTAGAAATTTCCTGGCCTATCCTTTCTCCCACTATGGAAGTAAAGCCTCCCAAAGTTACTATCCCCACCCCGTATTTTTCCGCGATTTTACAGGCCTTGACTACTTTCGAAAATACGGTTTCGACATCTTTGTCTATCATTTCCGGGATGAATGTAGCGACAATGAAGCAACCGTTTACAACTTGTTCGGTCTTTGATTTAAAATTTAAAATATCGCAAAGCTTGAAGGAGGGGGTTATCTGAAAAAGCCTTGCCAGGAATTCCTGCGAAGGCATTTTGAAATTCGGGTCAAGCATCTTAAGGCAGCGTTCGAAATGCGGGAAATTGTACAGATGCCCGATAATCCCGAAACCGGATATTTTAAGCTTATCTCCATTTTGATGGCGTCTGTATTTTATGGTTATAATCTTGCGCTCAAGCGAATCCAGTATGGCCTCAAAATTCCGGGTGACGAGTTTTTGGATATAGGCGTCGGCAAAATCTTTGATAGCCGGGATCCCAACTTTAAGAAAGACATTTACTATTACCTCAGTACCTTCGGGGTGGTCGGCAAACGACCACTGGCCCTTAAATTCTTCCAGGTCCCCTTCTATTTCATTAAAATAAATTGCGTTATCATCAAAAGCAAGCCTGTCTTCTTCTGTCCAACTTATTGGCACCCCGTCAACCTGTACGCGCCATTTCGTTTTCATTACGTTGTGCCTCTTTTCGATTACCGATACCTCCTTGACATTCGGCATGTATTCGGGGAATTCATTAACGCGCGTTATTAGCCGGATTATCTTCCACTTTGGCACGCGAATTAATTTGGCCACCCGTATTTCTATTAAATCCTTATCCGGCATTTAACATCTCCTTAACAGAATTTCGGATTTGAAAAATCCCTTCCTGCAGACGGATATCGTCAATCTGTTCCTCGAATTCCTTTAATAAGTATATAGGTCTGCCTATCCGTACTTTAAGCGGGATTATTCTTGGCAACCTTTTCCCGAAAGGAAGCGACTGGAAGGTACCGAATATTGCACAGGGGAGGACGGGTTTTCCGGTTTTAAAGGCAAGGAGTGCCGCGCCCCTCCTGAATTCCTTAAGCCTTCCGTCCCTGCTTACTCCCCCTTCAGGGAATAGGCCTATGTTCCTGCCTTTTTTTAATAAAGAAAGCGCCTTATTGGAGGAACTGCCGCTGGGCAGGGTCTCTGTCATATATAAAAACCAGCTCATCCACTTTATCTTATAGAGGTCGCGCAAGGCAATACAATAGATTTTTTGCGGGATAGACGGTATCATAACTAACGGGTCCAGGAAACTGACATGATTTGCCACTATGATAAAATTTGTCTTTTTAGGAATATTCTCTAAGCCCTCTACCTTAAGCTTAAAAAACACCTTTCCCAAAATTTCCAGTATTACTTTTAATACCCAATACCACATTATGCGCCAAAAAGTTCTTTCGCGTATTTTTTTGCCCCGCCGGAAGAATTTACTTTTTGCAAAATCCATTTTTCCAAGTACTTTTTATGGAATCTCCAGTCCGTGCCGATTTTAAAAGCGGGAATTTTTCCTTCTCGCGCATATTTATGGACAGTCAAAGGATGTATGTGTAGGTAACTAGCTACTTCTTTTGCGGTCATAATCTCTTTATCTTTAGTCATAACTCACCATCCTTGTTATGTTTACGATAATCATATATATACAAAGAAAAGCTTATACTGTCAAGTAAAATTAGAGGAAATTTCTCTGATGCGGGTACGCTTCTTGTTGCGTGTGAGTAAGTTACAAACAGGGGGACTGTCCCCTAAGGTGTGTCCCCTAAGGTGTCCCCTAAGGAGGTTGATGCCTTTGAGGGTTAGATTTTCGTCGAGGATGTCAAATTCTTTGCAGAACTTAGCGATAAATTTTATATTCCCACCTGTGCCGATAACTTTTACTTTACCGCCCAATTTTGACTTCAGCTGTCTTATCAGGCCGTCTGAAAGGTTTGCGAATCCATAGACTATGCCACTTAGCATGCTTTCTTTTGTATCGCGGCCGATTAAGGCTTCAGGTTTCTTTAATCTGGTCTTTGGCAATAGCGCAGTCTTTTCGTATAGTGCTTCCAGAGAAATCCTTAACCCTGGAAGTATCATCCCGCCCAGATATTCGTTGTTTTTAGAGATTACATCAAAGGTGATTGCCGTGCCAAAATCAACCACGATGGCCGGATAACCGTAAAGTTGTATAGCGGCAAAGGCATTTACCAGCCTGTCCTGCCCTACTTGTTCGGGGTATTGGTAAAGGTTCTTAACCGGGACAATTATCTCCCTCCCTGCAACAAGGGTCTTTATACTTAGTTGCTTTAGTTTCTTTTCCAGAAGTGACCGGGCAGCAGGGACGACGCTGGCGATTATCGCGCGATCGATTTTGTGGGCGCCAACTATTTTCTTAAAGCGCCTGAAACATTCTTTTTCTTCCGTAGGAAAAGAGTATCTTTTAACGAGCGCCTTTTTTTTGAATATGCCCAGGGTTATGTTTGTATTCCCTATATCTACGGCAAGAAACATAAGGCTATCCTTTTATTTCCTTAATTTTGTCCCGGATTCGCGCGGCTTTTTCAAACTGTAAATTCCTTGCTGCGAGTTCCATTTCATATTCCAGTTCGGAAATATATTTATTCACTTCGTATTCTTCTTTATTTTGCCCGGTTAAGCCAGCAACAAAATCTTCGGATTCCTCGAGGTCCTCGATGCCTTCTTTTATCGACTTTTGAATAGAGCGGGGGGTAATTTTATTTCTTCTGTTAAATTCCAGCTGGATTTTACGCCGGCGGGCACTCTCGGCTATTGCCTTTTTCATCGAGGGGGTCTCGGTATCAGCATACATGATTACCGTGCCGTTTATATTGCGCGCCGCCCTTCCGGCAACCTGGATTAATGAGGTAGCGGAACGCAAGAAACCTTCTTTATCCGCGTCCAGGATCGCCACCAGCGATACCTCGGGTAAATCCAGTCCTTCCCTTAATAAATTTATCCCTACCAGGCAGTCAAATTCCTTTTTTCGTAATGCCCGCAGTATCTTTGAACGTTCAATGGTCTGGATTTCGGAATGCAGGTATTTTACTTTTAAGCCCTTTTCCTGCAGGAAATTCGTCAGGTCTTCCGCTGTCCTTTTGGTGAGCGTAGTCACCAGGACCCTCTCGTTCCTCTTTGCGCGCGTTTTTATTTCCGCGATTAAATCCTCAATCTGGCCTTCCGTTGGTCTAATAATAATTTCCGGATCAACTAATCCGGTGGGCCGGATAATCTGCTCCGTAAATTTTTCTTCACTTTTCTTAATCTCGTATTCATCGGGAGTTGCGGAAACAAAAATTTCCTGCTTTACAAGGCTATTAAATTCCTCAAATCTTAAAGGCCGGTTATCCAGGCATGAGGGGAGCCTGAAGCCGTATTCCACCAGGACCTCTTTTCTGACGCGGTCACCCTCATACATGCCGCGTATCTGGGGGATGGTTACGTGCGATTCATCAATTATCGTCAGGAATTTATCCGGAAAATAATCAATCAGGCAATACGGACGGGAACCGGGAGGCCGGCCTGAGAGGTGCCGGGAATAATTTTCGATGCCGTGGCAGTAGCCGATCTCTTTTAACATCTCCATATCGTATTTGGTGCGCAACTCAAGCCTCTGCGCTTCAAGCAGCTTATTGTTGCTCCGCAAAAATTCCAGCCTTTCGTTTAACTCCTTTTCTATTGATTTAAGGGCCTTATCAATCCTTGCGCCCGAGACCATAAAGTGTTTGGCCGGGTATACGGCGATTTTATCCAGTGTGTTTAAGGTTTTTCCGCTCACCGGGTCTATTTCGGAAATCTTATTTATTGTATCCTCAAAAAATTCTATGCGCAATCCCTTTTCTTCGTAAGAGGGGTAAATTTCTACCAC
>SBBM01000048.1 GCA_005239725.1 Planctomycetales bacterium
AAAAGGTAGCCAAAAGAAAAAGGGCTGCTACTACATTTAACCAAAAGCGGACAGATCACTTGTTACAAAAAGCGGACATCTTGACTATTTAATTACATCTTTTCAATTTTAACTTGACTATCTTTTCCCGACGTGATAATAAATAATATGAAGATGGATGGCAAAAATAGGATAAATAATGCCTTTTTTTGAGGAAGTGCGAAAGACGGTGGCGGAATACATCAAAACCGATGTGGACCGTTTTCTGGTCAGGCAATGCCACCATATAGAAATTGATAATATTACGCAGCTTACCGAAGCCCATGCTGGAGAATTTGCAAAATGGGTAAGGATATCCGCGGCGCTACTGATAGGGGAAGAACAGGCTGAGGAATTAAAACAGAAAATTCTTAGCCTGGCAGGCCAATAAGCAGGACTACAGACTTATAATATGAGCAAGCCGCCGGAAAAGGCGAGATTTTTTATTGACCATATAATAAATTATGATATACTACCAGAACCTGAAGGGGACGCCCTTTGCGTTAAATTACATCGTAGTAGCCAAGGGGTATCTCCTTATGCTAAATAGGAAGAATTGTTATGGCAAAAATTAAAAAAGTTTTGGCAAGGCAGATCCTGGATTCCCGTGGAAATCCTACCGTAGAGGTTGATGTTATCCTTGATAACGGTATTCTGGGCCGGGCAGCTGTGCCTTCGGGCGCCTCAACCGGAGACAATGAGGCCCTGGAATTACGTGACGCCGATAAGGGCGTTTATTTAGGTAAAGGCGTATCTAAGGCAGTTAACAACGTTAATACACTCATCGCCCCTAAGATAAAAGGCATGCAGCCTAATTTTAATAAAATAGACAAACTGGTCATTGATTTAGACGGAACAGAAAATAAATCCAGACTCGGAGCCAATGCCATCCTGGGCGTATCCATGGCCGTGGCTAAGGCTGCGGCGTTAGCCAGAAAACAGTCACTATATAAATTCCTTGGCGGCGATAAAGCAAAAATACTGCCTATCCCGCTTATGAATATCTTAAACGGCGGCATGCACGCGGACAATAACCTGGATATCCAGGAATTTATGATTATGCCTGTGGGCGCGCCTACTTATTCACTGGCATTACGCATGGCAGTTGAAGTATTCCACAATTTAAAATCCATTTTAAAATCAAAGAAATTATCAACATCGGTAGGCGATGAGGGGGGGTTTGCGCCAAGCCTTAATTCAAACCAAGAAGCGCTTGAATTAATATTAGAGGCGATAGAAAAAGCAAGATACAAGCCCGGCAAAGATGTTTATCTGGCGTTAGACTGCGCGGCCAGCTCATTCTACAAAGACGGCAGTTATAAATTCGAGAACTCCCAGAAAAATTCTGCCGACCTGGTTGACATATACGAAAACTGGTTGAGTAAATACCCTATCCTTTCTATTGAAGACGGCTTATCCGAACACGACTCATCAGGCTGGCAGGAGATGACAAAAAGGCTAGGGGCAAAAGTACAGTTAGTCGGTGACGATATCTTTGTTACCAACCCCAAAATATTCCAGGAAGGCATCAAAAATAAAATCGGAAATGCCATCTTGGTTAAAGTAAACCAGATAGGTTCGCTCTCCGAGACATTAAAGACGATAAAAATTGCCAAAGACAATAAATACAGGGCAATCATTTCGCACCGTTCAGGCGAAACCGAAGATACGACCATTGCCCACCTGGCGGTGGCCTACGGATGCGGCCAGATTAAAACCGGCTCATTATCCAGGACAGACAGGATTTGTAAATACAACGAACTCTTACGGGTCGAAGAAGAACTGGGCGAAAAGGCAATTTATGCCGGCAAATTATGGAAAAAATAATACTTAAGAGAGGGCTCTTTATTTTAGGGGCGGGGATATTCATTTTAGCGGTATTTTTGCCCAGTTATACAAAAATTCAGGAATTAAGGGACAAAAACCGCGACCTGGAAGAAAAAGGTAGAAAATTAGCTGCGGAGAATACCCTTCTTGAAAGAGAATTAAAGCGCATAGAAACCGACAGGATTTACCAGGAAAAAATACTGCGCCAAAAGTTGGGGGTCGTGCGCAAAGACGAAATCCCGGTAAAAATAGTCCAGGAAAAAGAATAGTAGATTAATTTTTTTTAAGTTATAATAGTAACAAATCGCTCTCTGGATAATAGATGATCGCGGGGTGGAGCAGTCTGGTAGCTCGTCAGGCTCAATGTCCGCTAGAATTCGTGGCGGACGGGGGCTCCTTAACCGGAAACGGTTAAAGGATAACCTGTCAAATTCGGTGGAACCCTCGGCCTAAAGCTAAGGCAATACCGAGCCAAACACGCCATACTTTTGGCGCAGAAGGTGTAGAGACTAAACGGCAGGAGTCCTGAATATTAGGACTAAGATATAGTCCAGACTACAAATCCGCTAAATTTTAAGCGGAGCAGTGAAAGCTGTAGTAGTAAGCATAACCTGAAGGTCGTCCGTTCAAATCGGGCCCCCGCAACCACTTACACAGTGAGGGGGTCATAAAACGGGGTCAGAATTATTTTTTAAGTATGTTTATAGCAGAAAAAATAATTCTGACCCCGTTTTATGACCCCGTTTTATTTTACGTCTATTAGCTCGATGTTCCGGTCGATAACGCCTGA
>SBBM01000012.1 GCA_005239725.1 Planctomycetales bacterium
AGAATCTTAAGGCCGCTAAGCCCGTCAAACGGCTTGATATTACGTAATCTTTCAACAAAGACTTCTGTATCTTTAATAAAATCTTCGTTATCCCGGTAATTCAAGGGGCAGAAAACTAAATTTAGGGTGATTTTCGGATTATTGGTATATTGCTCAAGGCAAGGTTCGATGTTGTAGGCAACGCATTCCGGGAGAAAACAGCAGAGCCAAAAAACGAAAATAAAAAAACGCATGCAACCTGGTTTAAACTATTGGCAACATAGTGATAAATATTGTGTCCCCCGGAATTTATCCGCCTTGGCGATAAACATCTTTCCTATGCCCCACTTTGACAACATAAACAATAAGAATATCGTCTTCGATACAATAAAGAATCCGATACTTGCCGCAACGGATCCGGTATTTTTCCTGGCCTGATAGTTTTTGGCAGCCGTGCGGCCGGGGATTATCCGCAAGGGACGCAATCTTATCGACAATAGTCTTTATGTCCTTGCGGGGAAGATGCTCGATTTCTTTAACAGCTGATTTCTTAATCTCAATCTTATATTTTCCCATCAGCCCTAAGTTTCTTTAATAGTACTTCTAAAGATACCGTTGGTTCTTTTGCCCGTTTGGTAAATGCCATAAGATCCTCTTCATCTTCAGCCAATTCATGCCTAATAGCTTTGTTTACAATATCAGAAATGGACTGTTCTGTTTCAATAGCCATTAATTTAAGAACCTTATGAACGGCCGGGTCAAAATAGATGGTTGAACGTTTTGTCAGCATGGCTTTATACCCTCCTTTTTCTTTCAAAGGAAGTATAACATTATAACATTATGATGTCAAGGAATTAAGTTATTAACACCACATGCAATCTACAGTAATTTAAGCTATTGGCAATATAGAAATAAGTATTGTGTCCCCCGAATACCGTCCTGTGGGAACGTCCCCACAAACTAGCTACTGGCAACATCGCGCATACGCCCCAGTATTACCTGTACTAGTCCGACAAAACCAACTATTATCATAAGGAGCATTAAATAAAAGCGAACCCACGGTATTAGCTGCACAACCCCCTGTGATTAATTGGGTACCTGAAGGACAGTTTGCGAAACTATCAGGGCTAGCCGCCCCAGTTACAGTCTGGCACTTCCAGCTTCCCGGCCCCCCTCCTCCCTGGGCTACCCAAGAAGAGCCATCATAATAATAGAGTTTATTGTCGCTGTTATTATAAACCAACTCGCCTTCTCTGGCATCAAACGCCGGAAGAGAGCTTTGTGGCTTTAAAATAATGCTCCTTGCAGCGTATATTTGTCCGTTTGCAGGCGGCTGGTCCGCAGAACTCAACGAACCATCGCCGCTGGTATCCCCTACCACCAGCTTATTTGTTTGCAATTCATTATAACTTCCATAAGGGCTGGGGTAATAGGTAGTGAGGGTGATGCTTTCTTCGGCAAAGAGATTTACAGGTAGGGCTAAAAAAACTAAAAGACAGAACTAATAAGAAGATTACAGAGAGAGAGAGAGAGACCTTATTATGCATCAGGAACCTCCTTTGATTATTTATTTTAATTGCTTTTTTAATAAAGGTAATTCCTGTTTTATTACATTCCAGACAATCTCAAAATCAACGCCAAAGTATTCATGAACCAGCCTATTCCTCATATCTATAATATCCCGCCATTCGACCTTGGGATATTTTTTTCTATTATCAGAAGGAATTTTTGCCGCCGCCTCGCCAATAATTTCTAAATTTCTTACTACTGCGTCTTTCTTTTCATCATTTTTCATGAATTCTTTAAAAGATACGGCTTTAACATATCTTTCGATTTTTTCGATCGCATCCAGGATATGCAAAAGATAAATCCTATGCTCTTTCAAGGTATTGCGCCTCTTTCAGGATATATGGTTTTAAATACCTGTTGAGAGAAGCGAAGGTAAGTAAATCCACGTTTTTTTTAAATATATTCTCCAATTCTCTTGCTAAATGGATATAATTTTTATACGTAGGAGCCTTAAATTCCACAAGGATATCTATATCGCTCTTTTTGCCTTCTTCTCCCCGGGCATAAGAACCAAAAACCGCCAATTTTTTTATGCCGTATTTGGAAAATATGTAACCATGCTTTTGTACTAGAGCGCGTATATCTTTTCTTGCCATAAAGCACCTTTATTTTTTGCTGATTTTAATTTAACACAAAAATATACATTTATCAATATGAATTCCTACCGAGGTTCCTAACGAGGTTTCCAAGGTTAGGTTTTGCTTAACGTTCCGGCCAGGCGCACTGCTTCGATAGCGTCGTGGGCGTATTCGGCGCCGATTTCCCGGGCGTAATTCTTGTTGACTACGGCCCCTCCGACCAAAAACTTGCATTTTAAGCCTTCTTTTCTTGCCAGGCCAATTACCTCCGGCATCTTTATCATGGTTGTAGTCATAAGCGCCGAGAGCCCGACTATATCCGGCTTAAAACGTTTAATCGCGGAGATTATCCTGGCGGGCGAAATATCCTTACCCAGGTCAATAACTCTGAAACTGTTGCTTTCCAGAATAAGGACAACGATATTTTTTCCTATATCATGTATGTCGCCCTTAACCGTTGCCATAAGGATCATTGCCTTTTGTTTTCTCTTTGACCTATCTTTTTTAATATAAGGCTCAAGGAAATCAAATGCCCTTTTTACCGTTTCGGCGCTGGCGATAAGCTGGGGCAGAAAATATTTCCGCTTGTCAAACAATTCTCCGGCACGCACGATAGCCGGAACCACTGTCCTTTCGATTATCTGATAAGGAGACCTTCCTTTAGCGATAGCCTCTTTAATCAGCCCTTCAACCTTTTCTTTCCCTCCCTCCAAGACAACCCTGGATATCTTTTCTTCAACCGGCACACCTCTGGCTAAAGGTTTTCCCTTTTCTTTAAAAGAGGCCTTTAAAAAGTAATCAAAAATCGCGGATACATTATTTTTCCGCTCTCTTATGATTTTCTTGACTATCGGCTTATCGGCTAGTTTTGCGCTTTCCGGGTCCGCGATTGCCGAATTTAGGCCCTTCTCCCGGGCTAACTTCAAAAATACGGCATTAATCCATTTCCGGTTGGGCATGCCGAAAGAAATATTAGAGAGCCCGACGAGAGTATTGCATTTAAAAACCTTTGCGCACCACTCTATTGTCTTTAAAGTCTCTTGGGCATACTCCATGTTGGAGGCAATACTCAAAGCCAGGCCGTCAACTATGATATCATCCTTGGTAAATCCGAACTTTTCTGCCTGCGCGAATATTTCCTTAATCACTTTTTTCCGGGCGCCGGATGCCTTAGGTATCCCCTTATCGCTTAAAGGCAAAAGAATAAACATTGCCCCGTATTTTTCCGCGAGCGGAAGAAGCCTTTTTATTTTATTTTTCTCGGCGGAAATGGAATTGATTAAACTCCTCCCCGGGTTTAACCGTAGGGCTAGCGCAATTACCTCCGGATTGGAAGAATCAATAACCAGGGGGAGCGGATTTATGGAAGACAGGGTATTTACTGCCTTAACCATCGCCTCTTTTTCATTTACTCCGGCTACCCCCACATTAACATCGAGTAGATGCGCCCCTTGCGCTTCTTGCTCACCGGCAAGTTCGCGCACAAAAGACAAATCTCCTTTTCTGATTTCTTCCTGCATCTTTTTCTTGCCGGTAGGATTTATGCGCTCGCCGATAATAACAAACCCCCTATTCTTTTCAATTAACACTGTCCCGGATGCCGAACTTAAGGCGCTTATAGATTTACGTAGCGGCATAATCGGCTTTGAATTGCCTATTCTTTTTTTCAACTGCCGGATATACTCAGGCGATGTGCCGCAGCAGCCCCCAACCATATTGGCGCCTGCGAGGATAAAACCTTTGCAGAGACGACTGAATTCCTCCGCCCCCATATCAAATACGGTCTTGCCCTGGATAAGCTTTGGCATTCCGGCGTTGGGCTTGGCAACAAGAGGCACCCTGGCGTACGGCTTTATGCTTCTGATAATTTTCAACATATCATCTGGCCCGCTGGAACAATTACAACCCACGGCATCCGCGCCCAGGCTCTGTAACGTAATCAATGCGCTTAGAGGGTCGGTGCCGTTAAGGGTCCGGCCGTTCTTTTCATAAGTCATGGTAACCATGACAAACTTATCCGTAAGCTCTTTTACCGCGATTAATGCCGCGCGGGCTTCCTGGATGTCAATCATAGTCTCGATTCCAAAAAGGTCAACCCCGCCGGAAAGCAGTCCCCTGATTTGCTCTTTAAATAAATCTACCGCATCTTCAAATTTTAGATTTCCGTAAGGTTCAATAAAACGTCCCGATGGCCCGATGTCGCCGCAAACCATTGTCTTTTTATTCACAGCCTGCCTGGTCAAAGAAGCGATTTTCCGGTTTACTTCCCTTACCCGGCTTAAGCCGTGCTGGGCGAGTTTAATCCGGTTGGCCCCGAAGGTGCAGGTGTAAACAATATCGCTGCCTGCCCTTTCATAATCGCGGTGCACTGACTTTATGGCATCCGGATTCGCGAGGACCCATTTTTCCGGGCAACTTCCGGCCGGCATGCCCCGGCGGAAAAGTTCGGTCCCGGTTGCCCCGTCAAGTATTAACGGGCGCTTGCGCAAAATATCCAAAATCTTCTTTTTCCTATCCATTTATTATACCTGCCACTGCGGTAACAGACTTCTCCGGCACAAGAATACAACTTTTCGTTATTTTGATTCCCATGCGCTTTAAATCTAAAAGTCTATAAATTAACTTTTGGTTTTCCAAGACAAAGTCGGCGTAGCCGGCGGAAAAACGCCTTTTGGTAAGGCACTTATCCTGCCGCCTTAATTCCCTGTTGAAATATTCCATAATCCAGCCCAATGCCGCATCCGTCATTTCGCTGGCTGTGGCATCAAAGACAACCGCGCGGGTAACATCTCTACCTTGCGAATCCCTCTTTATAGCATCCATGATTTTTATTCCGCATGTCGCTGCCATCAGCAATACTTCGTTAGAATTTTTAAACAATAACGCCAGGCTCTTGCTTTTTAGGATAGTACCTTCGAAAAGGGTTATCCCTCCGGTATTTTTCTTCTTTATCGGTATAACTAACCCTGTGCCCTTTAAATTGATAAGCGTAGTCGCCTGAGCAATATATTTTTCAATCTGCCTTTTTTGCAGAGAAGAAATCCCGGTTACGCCCTCCCTGTAACCCAGCCGGCGATAAATCAATCCTTTCGGGACAGGAATAGTTATGCGCTCAAAAATTGTCGGCTCCATCTTAAATAATTCGCGGCAACATAGGAACTGCGCACATATGGTCCGCTCTCCACATAAAGAAACCCTGCTCCCAGGGCCTTCTGTTTATAATAGGCAAATTTATCCGGTAAAATGTATTCTTTAACCGGAATATTCTCCGCCCCGGCAGATAAATACTGGCCGATACTTAAAAAATCGCAATCCGCTTTACGTAAATCCGCAAAAACATCCAGGACCTCTTCTTCCTCCTCGCCGAGGCCCAGCATAATCCCTGACTTTGTGCGCACTCTACCTTCACGCTCCAGGCTGATTTTTTTTACACTTTTCAAAACCGACAAAGATCGCTTATAATCCGCGCCCTGCCTGGCTTCTTTATATAAGCCGGGGGTAGTCTCAACGTTATGGGCAATGATATCGGGCCTTGCCTCCGTCACTTTCTTTATTGCCGGCACATCCCCTTTAAAATCCGGAATAAGCACTTCAATAGTTATATCTTTTACCATATCACGGATAGAAAAAATAGTTTTAGCGAAAATTTCCGCTCCTCCGTCGGAAAGGTCATCCCGGGTTACGCTGGTTATCACCACGTGTTTTAATCCTAAAGCCTTTACTCCTTCGCCTACCCTTTGCGGCTCATCCAAATCCAGGCCCGAAGGTCTGCCTTTTTTTACGGCGCAGAATTTACAACTTCTGGTGCAGACATCTCCGAGGATAAGAAAAGTCGCGGTCTTTTGGGCAAAACATTCGGAGATATTCGGGCAGCGGGCTTCCCGGCAAACAGTATTTAAATTGAGTCCGGAAAGAAGCTCATCCACATCCTGGCAATCTTTAAGTCGGATTTTTTTATTGAGCCAGAACGGCTTTCTTTCGGTAGAGGTTCCAGTCTGGGTTAGCATATTTTTCTTCTTTTAAAAGCGAAATTAAATCTTTTTCGCGGAGGGTAAGCCCGTCTGATACGAGATTTACGGAAAAAACCCTTGCAAAGGATGTTTTTAATCTTTCGGCAAACTCTTCAAAAGCAATATCCCTGCCTAAAGCCCCTTCCAACGAGATTGTTTTTTTGCTTATATCAGCTAACGGCTCATTCAGGAATAATTCCAGCCTGTTTATGTCCAATTTTAGCGGGATTGAACCGTGCTGAAAAACCGCATCTTTAATCCTACGCTGGGCATTTCCCCCGATTTTTCTTCCTTTAATAATAATATCATAATCCTCTTTTGAGGCAAAACAAAAAACACTCTGCCCTCCGTCATTGCGAACCCCTGAAGGGGATAAAGCACTCTCGCAGGAAAAAACCGGGTCTAATCCTAAGGATTTATAAGCATCAATTAGAAAAGAGCCGAGAAACTTAAAAGATTCTTTTATAAAAGCCGGGATCCCGAGCGAGCCGCGCAGGCAAGAGATGCTATAGGTAACCTCCCGGGAATGAAAAATTACCTCCCCGCCCGAAAACCTGCGCACAAAAGGCAGATTATATTCTGCGCACTTGCCTATATTAATGGCCTTGCTTGTATCCTGGGAGCACCCCAAAGAAAGGCCTTCCGGCTGCCAGCCGTAAATTCGAAACGTAGGCAAAGAATTCCCGCTCATACACTCTCGGAATATGGCTTCGTCAGTGGCCATATTATCATAAGGATGGTTAAAACCGGAATATAATAGCCGCCAGGTTTTTAAGGCTTCCATCTCAAATCCAGGTCCCTTGCTGCCCTTACCTCGTCAAGCCGTTTTACGGGGGCATGTTTCGGGGCATCCTTTATTTTTTGCGGGTCAGACTCCGCCAATCCGGCAATCTCACGCATAACTTCAACAAAACTGTCAAGGGTTTGTTTGGATTCGGTTTCGGTAGGCTCAATCATAAGCGCCTCTTTTACAATTAAGGGGAAATATATCGTCGGTGGGTGCATACCTTTATCTATAAGGTATTTTGCGATATCCAGGGCCGTCACTCCGGATTTATCTTTTTGACGGGAGGCAGAAAATACACATTCATGCATACAGGTCCTGTCATAAGGCAGGTCAAAGTATTTTTTTAAAAGGGCGCGGCAATAATTTGCATTTAAAACCGCGGCCTCCGACACCTCAATCAATCCGGATTTACCCAAAAACATTATATAGGCATAAGTTCTTAAAATCACGCCGAAATTACCGTAGAAAGGCGCAATATATCCTATGGACAAGGGACAATCGCATTCCAATCCCAATGAAGAATCCGGACGCTTTATGATACGCGGCAGAGGCAGGAAATCCACTAATGCCTTACTGACCCCCACAGGGCCTGCCCCTGGCCCGCCTCCGCCATGGGGAGTAGAAAATGTTTTATGCAGATTTACATGGATTACGTCAAAACCGATATCTCCCGGACGGACCTTACCGAGGATGGCGTTCAGGTTTGCCCCGTCGTAATAGCTAAGAGCATCCACTTTGTGCGCCGCATCGCATATTTCCTTAATCTGCGGCTCAAAAATCCCAAGCGTGTTTGGGCAGGTAAGCATTACCGCCGCCACATCTTTATTCAATTTCGATTTAAATTCAGTCAAATCCATGCAGCCGGTTTTATCCGTCGCTACCACTATTACCTCATAACCGGCTATTGCGGCGCTGGAAGGATTTGTCCCATGTGAAGAATCCGGGACAATAACGTATTTTTTGCGGTTGCCTTTATTCCTATGGTAGGCAGCGATAAGCATCGTGCCCGTAAGTTCTCCGTGCGCCCCTGCCAAAGGCTGCATGGTAAATGCGTGCATCCCGGTTATCTCAGACAAAAGCCTTTCGGTTTGATAAAGCACCTCCAGTGAACCCTGGACAAGCGCCTCTCCCCCCGGCAAATGAGGCAGTAAAGGGTGTGTTTCCGAGAACCCTTCGAATGAAGCGATTTTCTCCGTAAATTTCGGATTATACTTCATAGTGCAAGAACCCAGGGGATAAAAATTGGTATCTAGCGAGAAATTTAGGCGGGAAAGATTGCTAAAATGCCGGACTACATCCTGCTCTGAAACTTCAGGCAGGGACGGTTCTTTATCCCGCATATATTTTTTAGGGAATTCCGGTTTTATAGGAAGGTCTGATTCGGGTAGCTTAACCCCTTTCCGGCCCTTTGCGCCCTTTTCAAAGATTAACTGCATAAAACTTCCTCCATGGCCAAGGCATACCTTTCAATTTCCCCTTTTGTCCTTTTTTCTGTTAGCGTAACCAGGAGATAATTATCCATGCCTTTATAAAACCTGCCGAGAGGAAAACCGGCTGCAAAACCTTTTTTTATCATCTTACCGACAACCTCATCGGCATTCTTAGGCAAAAGCACGGTGAACTCATTAAAAGTGGGAGAACTTTTTTTTACGCTGACCCCGGGTATTCTATCTAAAAGGCTTTTAGCAAACTCGGCCTTTTCAAAATTAAGCCGGGCAAGTTCCCTGATTCCTGACTTGCCTAATAAGGAAAGATAAATAGCCGCCCTTAAAGCGCAGAGAGCCTCATTAGAACAAATATTCGAAGTCGCCTTTTCCCTTCTGATATGCTGCTCCCTTGCCTGTAACGTAAGCACATAACCACGTTTGCCATCTTTATCTACTGTGGCACCAACAATCCTTCCGGGCATTTGGCGCACGAAATCTTTTTTTACTGCCATAAAACCCAGATAAGGGCCGCCGAAAGAAAGGGGGATGCCTAAACTCTGGCCCTCTCCAACAGCTATGTCAACACCTGTGGCTCCGGGAGTTTTTAATATCCCCAGGGCAACAGGGTAAACCGACTGTATAACCAGCGCCCCCGAGGCATGCGCCTTCTCGACAATATCCGAGTGGTCGTCAATAGCCCCGAAGAAATTGGGGTTCTGCAATATTACCGCCGCTGTCTTATCGTCGAGATATTTGTATATCTCTTCACGCGAGCTTTGTCCGTGCACAACCGGCGTCTCTATAAATTCCAGCGAAAGATTGGCGGTATATGTATAGAGCATGGTGCGGTAAATCAAGTTTATCCCGCTATCCAGTATTACTTTTTTCTTTCCGGTAATCCTTATCGCCATCTTTAACCCCTCGTAAATGGCTGTCCCCCCGTCATAAAGAGAGGCGTTAGAAACATCTAATCCCGTCAATTCGCATATAACAGTCTGGTATTCGTAGTGGGCCTGCAGCCAGCCCTGAGAGGCTTCCGGTTGATAAGGTGTATAGGCAGTATAAAACTCGGACCTTGCGGCTAACGCGTCTACCGCCACAGGTATATAATGGTCATAGAAACCTGCGCCCAGGAAATTAACCAGGGGATTATTATTCCTCGAGGCCAGCCCTTTCATATACTCCACTACTTCGCTTTCGGATTTGCCTTCCGGCAAATTAAAAGATTCAGGTTTCAATTCCGGCTTGATATCCGTAAAAAGTTCATCAATAGAAGAAACACCGATGACTTTGAGCATTTCTCTTATCTCGCCTTGCGTATGCGGAACGTAATTACTCATTTTGGCAATCCTTCTAAGTATTTCTTATAATCAGCGCCTGAAAGCAGGTCCTGTTTCTCTTTCTCGTTTTCAATTTCGATAACCACAAACCAGCCCTCCGTATAAGGATATTGATTAACAAGCTGGGGTGAATCCGCCAGCGCCGTATTTACTTTTATTATCTTGCCCGACAAAGGCGCATATACGTCGGATGCCGCTTTTATGGATTCAACGCTGGCAAACTGCTTGCCCTGCGCCGCCTTATCCCCGGCCTTAGGTAATTCCACAAAGGTAATATCGCCCAACAATCTTTGCGCATAATCAGTGATACCTACCGTGGCAAGATTACCTTCAATTTTAAGCCATTCATGTTCTTTTGTATAAAGCAGGTTTTCCAATATATTCATTTCTACCATCTCCGCTGTGCTGTGCCGTGCTTATAAAACGGTTTATCGGTTAACGTAGCGTTTATTTCTATTGCGCCTTCGCAAAGGACGATTTTATCGCCTTTCTTTAACGGCTCTTTCACATACCCCGTGCCTATGCCGCAGGAAAGGCTGGGAGAAAACGAACCGCTGGTTACTATCCCTATTTCTTTGTTATCCCGGAATATCTTATAATTATGGCGGGGGGCCCTGCGGGAATCCGTGAGAAAATAAACCATTTGCCTAGAACCGCCCTTTTTCTTTTTTTCTAAGATGGCGCCTTTGCCTATAAAATCCTTATCCAAATCCAGGAATTTCTCCAGGCCCGCTTCAAGCGGAGTAATGGAGGCATTTATGTCCTGGCCGTATAACCCATACCCCATCTCTAAACGCAAGGTATCCCTTGCCCCCAGGCCCGCAGGCTTGACTCTTACGTCTTTTAAAAGGGTATCCCAAAGCTCAACTACCTTTCCATTGCTTATATAGATTTCATATCCCAGTTCTCCGGTATAACCTGTGCGGCTGATAATATTCTCTTCGCCCAGAATGGTAAAGAAACCAAAGGTATAATATTTAAGGCTGGAAATCCGGCTGCCGGCAATTCCGGCAAGCACATCTTTAGAAAACGGCCCCTGAAGGTCTAATTTACCCGAACGGGCGGAAGCATTTTCCAATTTAGAATCAACGGATAAATGTTTACGCAGGTGCGCCTCATCCGCGGCAATCCTTGCGGCATTAACCACGAGGAGCCATTCGTCATCTTTTATCTTATAGGTAACCAGGTCATCAATTATACCGCCTGATTCATTAAGCATAAAACCGTAGCGGCACCGCCTAATAGGCATATTACTTAAATTAACAGTTACTATTTTATCAAGACCGCTCCTGTCATATTGCCCTTTAAGGATAAACCGACCCATATGACAGGTATCAAAGAGAGAGACGTTCTTACGGGTCCACTCGTGTTCGGCAATAATACCGCTATATTGAATAGGCATAAGCCAGCCACCAAACGGCCCCAGCCTTGCCCCGAGTTTCCTGTGCTCTGCGATTAAAGGCGTTTCCAGCAGGTTCATGGGGGTTAATTATACCACATTTGACCTATATTTACATTGAAATAAGGTAATTTTTGTATATAATTAACCATATGGGGAGAGACCTCACCCAGTGCGGGGACGGTTCCCGTCTTGTCTATCGCAAGAATCAGAAGGGACCCGTCCCCAAACAGTAAATGAACCTAAACATACTTTCGTTAGAAGATAAACCGCTATTTGACAGCTTCCTGAAGAATAACAGGTACTCCCTTTCAGCATACCACTTCGCCAGTATCTTTGTCTGGAGGGGCCTTTACGAAATACTCTGGCAGGAAATCAAAGGCTCTCTCTGCGTTTTCTTTAAGGATAATATCGGGTGCTTTATGTATCTTCCGCCTTTAGGCAACGTTATGGAACCTGGTGTGGTAGAAACCTGTTTTAAAATCATGGATAGTTATAATAATAACCCGGGTATCTCGCGCGTTGAAAATGTAGAAGAAAAAGATTTAGGATACTTTGAAAAATCGGGGTATGCTTCCTATGAAAAGCCCGGCGACTATTTATATCTCAGGGAAGACCTGACAGGGCTAAGTGGCAACCGCTATAAATCCAAGCGCTGGGCCTATAATTATTTTGCCAGGAACTATTCAGCCGGGATACAGCCTCTTAGTTCAAAAGATAGGGATGCGGCGCTTTCTCTATGTGGAAACTGGAAGCAAGAGCGAAAAGAGAAATTTAGCCACCCTTTATATCAGAAAACGCTGGAAGATAATTCTTCCGCCCAGAAAGAGGCAGTGGAGAATTTTGAAGGACTTGGGCTTTCAGGTCTATCGGTAAAAATAGACGGAAAGTTATGCGCCTACACCTTCGGCTTTAAATTAAGTCCGGATACCTTTTGCATTTTAAGCGAAACCTGTGATTTATCTTACCGGGGGATATCCGAATTTATATTCCGGGAGTTCTGCCGGGGATTAAAGGGTTTGAAATATATAAATATAATGGATGATTCGGGCCTGGAGAACTTAAAAAAGGTAAAATTATCTTATTGCCCCCAAAGGGTTATCCCGAATTATGTTATTATACGGAGGCCAAAATGAAGGAAAAACGTAAATTCAGGCGTTTTGAAACAAAAGACACCGCGTCTTTAGAAACCAAAACAGGAAAACAAAAAACCCTGCTTGTGGATATAAGTTTAGGAGGGATGCATATCCTGCTGGATAATGAAATCAAGACAGGAGACCCTGTTTCCGGCGAGTTCACGATTAAGCCAAACGCTAAACCATTTTATGTAACCGGAGAAGTTGCCTGGGTTAAACCGCAGTTAGATAAATCAAATAAAGGCAATTTTAGGGCAGGGATTAAATTTACTAAAGTAAGTACACTACCGCCTCTTACTTCTTAACTCCTGCGGCAGCAGCCGCAACTTCTTCTTTTTTAACCTTAAACTTACCTATTGCGTCTTTTAAATCCATGGCCAGGCGGGCAAGTTCCTGGGCAGAGGCAGATACCTCCTCCATGGAAGCGGTCTGCTCTTGGCT
>SBBM01000057.1 GCA_005239725.1 Planctomycetales bacterium
GGCAGATTAGATTAAAAGAATTCCTCAATAAAATCCAAATAATCCCCTTGTTTTTAGGCTTATCCCGATTCTCTTTTACGCTGACATGTGAATATAAAAACCTCTTTAAGCCCAACCAGCGGAACATAGTCACTTTAAACCAAACCATGGAATGAAGAGGAAAAGGCATATAATTTATGTCCTTGACCTCAAAACCGCATTTTTTGAGCATTGAGCCTAAAGTCTCCGGAGTAAATTGATAAAGGTGCCGTGGGGCATCCAATTGATACCACTTTTCTCTGAATATCCTGCGTAAACCGCTGTTAAAAGTCGGGCAATTTATAATCGCTAGAACCGCAAAGATTGCAGCCAACCTGTTCCATAGTTATGCGCCCGCCTCTCTGCCAGGGGCATTTTTCAGATAAATAAATTCCCATAACTTAGCGTATTCCAGAAAAATATTAAAACTGACCAGAGCGGATAAAATAAACCCGTGCCCCCCGTCCCGGAAACCCTGGTGCTTAATATACATAGTTAAGAAATTTTTTAATGGAAACAGAAACATCCTGTACCATCTAAACGTACTGACTGCCTCGTTAAGGGTTATTAACGTTTCGGTATTCATATCGGTATAACGGTTTATCTTGTTCATGACATTTGAAATAGTGCAGTCCGGGGGTTCGTGGTCAAACCAGTTTTTCAAATACCCCCACCTCCCTTTTATGACGGGCATTTCGTGGATACGCTTGCATTCATATTTCATATAGCCTTTGCGGAATAAAAAATACCTCTGCGGCCTGTGTTTTTCCCCCTGGGCATAATATATCCATTTTCCAAACATAAACTCCCTGCCGGCAGCAAGATAGCCGTCATAACCACCCTCCGAAGAAACAATAGCTTTAATTTCTTCCGCTAATGCCGCAGGCACCATTTCATCGGAATCCAGAGTCAGGACCCAATCTCCGGATGCCTGTTCGTAGCCGTAGTTACGGCTGATATTTGGTAAGTTGCGCGGGCTTTGTAAAACCTTGCAATTCGGGTACTCCCGGCATATCTGGATAGTCCCGTCAGTGCTGTTTGAATCCACAACCAGGATTTCATCCGCCCATTTCACCGCCTCAATACATTTTCCGATTGTCCGGGAAGAATTATGCGTAGTAATCACAACAGAAATTTTTTTCATTTTTAGAATTCTCCTGATAATCTTTTTGTAAAAAATTTTCCTCTCTGCGCCCAGATTTTGATAAATCCCTTATAAAGCCACCACTCAACCGGCAGCCTGAAGAAATTATTTCCTAAACGGAAACGCGCCAACGGCCGCAGCATATTAAACCCTGCCATAAGCAAAGGGTTAAACCTGCCTAATTTTTCCCGTAATTCGGATACCGGATACGCCAGGGGCAAGTAAAAACGCAATATCCGCTTTAACCTATCGGTATATTTAGCGTCCACCCATGGTATATTGATCCGTGTCCCGGTAAAATTCGCCCATTCTTCGAGCGTCTTTGGTTTCACCAATCCGCATTGTAGCGCCATCTCGAATAAAGGCGTCCCGGGATAAGGCGTATAAAAAAAGAAAGAAAATGCGGCCTCCGGGTATATCCCCCTCAGGGTAACGGCCAATTTTATGGTTTCCATCGCGTCTTCCCACGTTTCCCCGGGAAGTCCGAAGATGAAAGCCGACCAGGGGACAAGTCCGTGCCCTGTTATTTCTTTATAGGCATTCACCGCATCTTCCACTTTCTCCTCTTTAACGATTAAATCGAGCATTCTCTGGGAACCGGACTCTAAACCCATTAATAATCCCACGCAGCCGCTCTCTTTAAATAAGCGCCATATTTCTGCGTCAAAACGCCTGGTGTCGGCAGCGCGAACCTGCGCAGACCATTCTATTCCTATTTTCTTCGCGATAATAAGGCGGCATATCTCTTTTACCCGCGCTAAATCAATGGAAAAACAATCGTCAAAGAAATTTATCCTGCGCACATTATATACATTTACCAGCCTTTCTATGTCCGCCACGACTTTTTCCGGGCGTAAAGCCAGCCATTTTCTTTTGTAAATTGCCGTGATCGAACAAAAGGCACAGTGAAAGGGGCATCCGCGGCTGGATAGATACATGGTCTCCCGGGGGAACTTCGCCAATGAAAGATACTTCTCCATATCAACAAGGTGAAAAGGCAAAGGCGGAAAATTGTTTATATCCTCCAGCGGGCGTAAAGGATTTTCTTTGGCTATACCATTTTCTTTATAAATAATCCCTTCCACTTCAGCCAAAACACCGCCTTTATCCAGGGAGCGCACTAATTCCAGAAATGTCCTTTCCCCCTGTCCGCGTACAACTATGTCAACCAGTGGATGTTCTATGGTCGTATAAGATTCAATGCTGGGATGCCACCCGCCGACAACGATAGGCAGGTCAGGGCGGGCATCTTTGATCATCCGCGCCATCTCTAACCCGTAACGTATCTGGTCCCCGGTAAACATTGAAATGCCCACGCAAAGAGTATCATCCAGTTTATTTAAGACTGCGGTTTTAAAATCGCTGCACACCCGCGAATCAATGATTTCCACTTCATAACCGTCTTCTAATAGCGGCCCGGCCAGGCTCAATAATGACAACGGGACCCTGTGCTCTTCATAAAGAGGGCTGATTGCCGGATAAAAAAGGATAATTCGTTTTTTCATTTATTTTCCCTCACTAAAAAGGCAAAGCCCGGGTTTAATTTAACCAGGACCTCTTTGTCTTCGGCCTCAAGAAGCCTTAAGAAATATAACACCCCGGTTAAAATAGCCACATAGGTTATCCCCGCAGGGATCAAATACCAGATACTTTGTATCTGCAACCAATAAAACGGAAAAAGGGAAATTAAACCGGCAAAAAATACTTTACCCAGAAATTTATAAGGATATTTCAGCGGAACCAGACGAAAAACAAAAAATAACTGCGCCAGGCTCAATATTGAGCCGGACACACCCGTAGCGATGACCGCGCCTAACGCGCCATATAAAGGTATGAGTATGAAGTCTAAAATAATATTCAAGGCGCCGCAGGCAAGAAACAACTTTAACACCATCTTCTCTTTCCCCAGGACATAAAGCGGGAACCCCATTACGCCGCCGATAAAGATAACTATAAATACATCCAATAGAATATAAACCTGCAACAGCTGGATAGCCGGCGAATAAGTGCTGGCAAATAAACTGATTATAACCACATGCGCATGCAACCCCAAAAACATAATCGCAGGCAGCATTATAAGCAATATAAGTTTCGAATATACCTCTAAAACCCGTGCCATACCGCTTAAGCCATATTTAGTGTGCGCTTCGGAAAGTGCGGGTAAAATCGTAACCCCCCAACCGGCAGTAAGCAAACCATGCAGGCTTACCAGGAGTGTTACGGCAACTCCGTAATAACCTATTTGAGAAGTGTCCTTAAGAAGGCAACCAATTAATATTTTATCGATATGGTTAGCCAGAGCAAATGTCGCCAAAGTTATCAGCCAGACGGTTGCGCTAAAGCGATAAACCTCGTCAAGCGGAATAGGTTCGGGTTTAACCCCGAAAAGATACCGCCAGGAATATGCCAGGTAAATAATAACCCCGCATAAAGACACGACAACAGAAACAAAAAAAACAATCATAACCAACGGGGTTTGCAGCTTAAAAAGGGCAATCGTCAGAATAAGGGTCGCCCCCTGTACAAAAAGCCTGGTTATGGTGATCAGTTTTATGCGCAGTAATGCCGTAAAAAAAGAAATTAATAAGTCGGACACTCCTTGCGTTAGGGCAAGGAGTGCTGCAAACACTAGATACCCCTCAAAATCCTTAATACCGAATAAAGACGCAACAACTCCCCTAAAAAGAATAAGCACAAAAACAAGAGAGATAATGATAGCGAGCCTTGCCCGGAATAAATGCCTGAATAAATAAGAAAGGCTGGATTCTTTTTCTTGCGCCAATAACTGAGGGGCAAATTTTCCCAATGCATCGCTAAAACCGAATGAACTTACGGCAACAGCAAATCCGGCGACACTCATCACCAGGTTATATACTCCGTAGCCGGAAGGACCCAAATACCGGCTTATCGCTACGATAAAAATAAACCCCAGGGCAACTTCAAGTATTTTGCCGAGCTGGCCCCAGAACATCCCTGAAAAAATGCGGTGTATTAGCCCCATTCCATCAAACCTGTGCCTGTTCGTCTTCCGCATAAACTTCGGGCAGTATCATCAGTATCGCGGCCATAAACCAAAACGGCTCCATTATCCGTATAATAATAAAGGTATTGGCGGAAAAAGAATGCACTAATAACCCGACAAAACCCGCCAAAAACCCTAATGCCAGTCCTCCGGCAAATTCATCCTGCTGTTTCCGGAAAATCTTCAAAACCTCCCTAAAGACAGAAATTATCAGCCAAAAAAAAGCGATTATCCCCAAAGCCCCTGCCTCGCCCAATACCAATGCATACTGCATATCCGTAAAGCCGACGCCGGTAGCCCCATACCCTAAAAACGGACTTTTTTTCCACATCTTGTAAACCCTTGCCATGCCTACGAGCCTGGAAAGCGCAGCATCATCCAGAGGCACAGGCGAACTCAAGGTTTTATCTATATACCCTCTGTAAATATATCCGGTGACAAACGTGCTTTTTATACGCCGGATTACTTTAGCCGGCATCATCACCGGAATAAGTATCATAGAAAATATCAACATGAATACAAGAAAGAACTTTCGCCTCCTGCTCAGCAAAACAAACATCAAGCACATAGGTAAGGACGCCAGATAACTCCCTCTGGAAAGCGTATTGAGCAGAGTTATAAATATCAATAAACCGCCAAGCGCTAAAAGTACCTGCTGGTTAAGCGAACGGCTGTATAAAAATAATCCCGCTGTTATTGCAAAGAGAAATACCAGATATCCCCCCAATGTATTTGCTTCCCCCATCCCCTCAAATGGCGCAGTAGCCCTGCCGAAATGCGGAAGAGTAACATTGGCATAAATGCAGATTATGCCGCAGGTCACTAAAAGGGCGGTGATAAATACACGCACCTGCCTACGGCTATGCACGACATTTGTAACCATAAAATAAAGCAGGAAATATTCCACATATTTCAAGAAATAAAAAAAACTTTTTAGAGGGTAAAGCTTTCCGCTTACAATCCCTATACCGGTAGAAAGCAGGTATATCAACGTGTAAATTATGATTGGCGTATTTAATGGTGTCCGGCGCAAGATGCCCAACTCTTTGTTAACCGCCATTTTTGCCATCCATCCGAAGAATATCACAACAAGGAGTATGTCATCCAGGCGAATGACCACCGCTCTCTCCTGCACGCCACCTAGCCTTATTTCCGGAGAAAGCAACATTGAAAAAAGTAGAATGATAAGCGCAATATCGGTGTTGATAAAACCTATTATGAAAAGCAGGCAGGCTAAACCAAGGGATATATGTATCGGCAGGCTGAACCTGTGAGCAGACGGGTCAACAGTGCGGTTATCTCCGACGAGGATATCCGCCAAACCTTTATATTTTCTTAAAACCTTGTCTATATCAAAATTTATATTAATGCCGAAACTGCGTTTCGGTCTCTCGAGGCCAGGATTCCCTCCGGGCGAGGCATCTGCTGGAGTGCCGGAGAATGCGGTAATTGCGGTTAACAAAGTAAAAATTGCAATGCTAAAAATAAAAAATCTTTTTACTTCTACCCCCTCTTTTTGCCGTTCCTGCGCCTTTCCGCACGGCCTTCTTCTGACTTATAAGTATATTTATAATGATAATAAGGATAAGGCGTGATTGCCTCGGTCTGCGCCTTCGTATGGTTTAAAATCACGCCGGCAACTTTAGCGCCTAACGACTCGAGTTGAATCTTGGAACGTAAGAGCGCCTCGCGGCTCGTCCTGCCTATTTCATAGGCAATAACCACGGAATCCACCCTGGGGGCAATAAGGCTTGCGTCGGTAACCGACAAGACAGGCGGGGCATCAAAAATAATTACATCAAAACGTTTTTTTAGGTTTTCAATCAGATTAGTTATATTTTTTGACTCGAGTATTTCTACGGGATTAGGAATAGAATGTCCGGCAGCAATAATCGAAATGTTTTCAATCCCGGGTGTCCGCAATATCTCTTCAAATTTAATCTCGCCGACCATAATATCCGCGATGTTCTTTAAGATTTCATCCAGATTTGCGGCGCCAGTCACAAATTCATACAAACCCGGCTCTTTAGCAACGCCAAAAGTCCTGGACAAAACAGGCCGCCTTAAGTCAGTGGAAACCAGGACAACCTTCAATCCGGTCTGACCCATAACGATTCCCAGGTTAGTAACAATACTGCTTTTGCCTTCGCCGGGGTTGGAACTCGTCACAAGTATAGCTTTATTAGAAGGGGATATCTTAAGATTGGTATAGATATTGCGGTAAGCCTCAGCAACGGAAGACTGCGGTTTATAATGCGAAATTAAACGCACGAACTTTTCTTCAGTTTCATTCTTTTTCACAGGAAAAATCCTGCGTTTAAGCTTGTCAAATAATCCCCCTTTAGGATAAAGCTCCCTTTCCATGGAAGGTATTACTCCCAGTACCGGAAGCTTTATTACACCTTCCACATCTTCGATAGTCCCGATAGAAGTATCTAATGTTTCCGCAACGAAAGCAAAAGCAATCCCCAGTGCCAGCCCCAGCAACCCTCCTATAAAAACCACTATATCAGTCCCGCCTGACACCGGCGAATCCGGCATAATCGCCGGGTCCACCAGCGAAATATCGCTTACTTTTTGCGCCTCGCTGATACGCGCTTCTTCCAGCCTCTCTTTTAAAAGGGTATAAAGTTTTTTATTTGCTTCGTTCTCGCGGGTGAGGCGGGCATAGTCAAGCTCCTGTCCCGAAAAACCCTTTAGATGGCTCTCTAAATCTTTTATCTGTTCTCTAAGCTGCAATACTGCCGGGTGTTTTTCGGTGTATTTCTGAAGCAATTCATTTAGTTGAAACTGCAGGCTAATCAGCCTCTGCTGAATAGGCTGTGCCAAACTTATGTTTTTAGAACCCTCCCCAAACGCCTTTAACGCGTCTTCGCTTTGTTTTAACCTTACTTCCAAACCCACAAGCTGTTCTTCGATAAACTGGCGCGCATTCCTTGCCTCTTTGGCCTTTTCCAGGAGGTTTTCTTCGATATAAGCCTGGGCCACTGTATTTGCAAAATCCATTGCCTCTTTCGGATTGCCGGAAGTCGCGATAATGTTGATTATATTAGTGTACCCCACCCTTTCGGTTTCAATGCTGCCCTGCAACTGGCTGACAGCCGTATTGATATCCTCGAGAGAAGAACTTTCAGTAACCATGGCCAACTTTAAAACCGCTTTCTTCATAACCTGATGGCCTTTAATTATCTTTGTCTCCGATTCCATCAGGTCAGCCGGGTTAACAACCACCTGATCGGTAAGGAGGCCGGCCATGGTTTTACGCGTTTCTATCTTAACAGTGGCTGTAGCTTGATAAATCGGTTCAATTTTAGGGCGGGTAAGCGCGCTGATGAGAGTAACAGAAATGAGGGTAACAAAAATAACAAATTTTCTCTTGCGGAAAATCCTTAAATAATCACGGAGGTTTAATTCGTATTGCGGCATTGAGCACCTTAATGTTTTGATTTAGCGAAACCCCACACCCAGAAATTATCTTAAAGAATCATTTAGGCGTTTCTTAAGAGCAGATAAAGCCTGGGCATAATTTTTTAAGCGCCCTTCTCTATTCCGGGCATCTATTTCAGACTTATAAGCTTCATAATAAATTAACTCTTGTCCTTTGGCTCTATTATGCTCAGATATACGCCATTCTAAATTATTTGTGTACCCGTAATAGAACTTGCCGGAATTCTTTTCTTTTAGCATGCATACATAATACATTCTGGGCCTGGGGTAAGTTCGGCCGGATAACTTATCTCGCTATCGCTCCATAAGTTATGGCCTCACTCATTTTCTTCTAACATATCATAGAATCAATGGGTTAGCAAGATTTTTTAGTTTAAGTCACGGGTCTATTTTCCTTCAAAAATCAAGGGTATATCAGCCCAGCTGACTACATCCGCAAACTTCCTCTTCTGGCTCTCGTTACCGCCATATATCAAGTATGAAGATTTTCCGTTTGAGCGGGTTACTCTACGCCAGTATTTAAATCCTGCAAAGAAATCTTCGGTGATAGTCTTTGCCGATTTAATCTCGACCTTTAACGCGCTCCCACCTATCTCCGTGATGCAGTCAATTTCATTTCCGGTTTTATCCCTCCAATAGTAGCAATCGTGCTCCTGCCCCCTGTTAAACTTATATTTTATAATCTCGGACAAAATAAACGATTCAAATAAGCTGCCCCTCAAATAATGCGACATTAATTGGGTCTTATTTTGAATTCCTAAAAGCGAACAAGCCAGCCCCGTGTCATAAAAAAATATCTTCGGCATTTTGACCAGGCGTTTATTAAAATTTTTATAATACGGTGTTAATAAAAATATGATGTAACTGGCTTCCAGGAGAGAAAGCCATGCCTTGGCTGTATTATGCGTAATACCGCAATCAATGCCCAGCGATGATAAATTCAATATCTGGCCTACTCTGCCCGCGCACAATTTCACGAATTTTTGAAATACGTGTAAATCGGTAATGTTCTTAACCAGGCGGACATCCCGTTCAACATAAGTCTGAATATAGTTATGGTACCACTCAACCGGACTTATTTTTTTATCGTAGATTCGGGGATAAAAGCCCGTAAAGATATATTCATCCGGATTAGCCAATTTATAGCCTGCCTCTTTAAGTTCACCCAAACTAAAAGGGAGGAGCCTCAGTATTGCTACCCTGCCGGCCAATGTCTGAGAGATGCCTTCCAGTAGAAGAAAATTTTGTGAACCGGTCAGGATAAACTGCCCGGCTTTGCCTTTTTTATCAACCTCGCTCTGGATATACGAAAATAAAGACGGCGCCCTTTGCACCTCGTCAATAATTACTCCCGCAGAATATGTAGATAAGAATCCCCGCGGATCCCTCAGGGCAAATTCCCTCGTGTCGATATCTTCCAATGTAACATATTTAAAACGGGGAAAAACGCTTCGTACAAGGGTGGTTTTCCCTGATTGCCGCGGTCCGACAACCGAAACCACTGTGAATTTTAAAGCCAATGCCTTTAATTTCCGCGATAAATCTCGTTTTATCATAGCGGTATTTTAACTCCATCTGGACAATTTGTCAATATAATTTACAATTTGTCCAAAAAAGATTACTTGCTAATTATTGTACGATATAAAATTAAGAACTTGGCGCACATATCCTCCCTGGTGAATTCCTTCTCTACTCTAAGCCGGCCTGCCTTGCCGTAATTATCGCGCAAATCCGCAGAATCAAGAAGTTTTTTTATGGCGCCTGCCAAAGCTTGGGGTTCGCGCGGCGGGACAACAATGCCTGTTTTTTGGTGAACGTTAACATCCCTCACGCCTGTTGGAAGGTCAGCACTTACTACGGGCTTACCGCAGGCATGGGCTTCCAGCATAGCCATACCAAAACTCTCGCTAATGGCACAAGAAGGGAGCGCAAATAAATCACAGGCATAATAATAAAAAGGCAATTCTTCATCCAACACATCCTTAAGCCAGAAAATTTTTTTATTTACCCCGTAATAAAATGCCCTCGCTTTTAATTTAAGCCTGAGGTTGCCGTCGCCGATAATTATGAGTTTTGCGCTTATCCCCTTCATTGCCTTTATAAGATATATAAGTCCCTTGTAATAGACCAACCTTCCCACAAACAAAATTATCTGCCCGTCAAGCCTTTGCCTGATTTTCTTGCTTTGCTCGGCTACCCGCGGAGTTTTTTTAAATCTATCCAAATCCACTCCATGGGGTATAACGCTGCATTTTTTTCGGAATTGGAGCAATATAGGATAGGTATCAATTAAGTTCGCAGATGTGACAACGATTGCATCCGCCTTCTCTAACACGCTGATCAAAAATGTCCGCACTATACATTTTAACATCTTTTGCCTGACTATATCGCTATGATAGGAAATGACTAATTTTCCGCGCGGCCGGGCAATGAGATAGAAAATCATTGCCAGAGGATTAGGCAGATGCAGATGGATGATGTCCGCTTTTATTTTTTTCAGCCGGAATAAAAGCAGCGGATTTAAAGGCTGGGAAAAAATAACACCGAACCTCGCCAGGCGGAATATTCTAACCCCCTCATAATCTTCCTGCGTTGTTTTCGGCTTTGTATTGGAGACTATGACCTGAAAATCTATCTTCTCTTTTAAGCCGCTAACCAAGGAATAGAGACTCGACTCCACCCCTCCCCGGCAGGGATGGTAGTATTTGCCTATTTGAGCTACTTTCAGATTGCTCATATTGCGCTGCTCTTAAGTATCTTTCTATCTAAGAATATTGCCGGATGGTTCTTCTCCGCGCGGCGTTTTTTCCAAAAAATATCCATCCTGCCGAATGATCCTATTACTCCTGAAGCAAAATGCCCCCTGCCAGAAATAAACGAAATAATAATCAACAGAGGTAAAAATAAAACGTGCTTAAATAGTAAAAATTTGTCGTCTATATTTTTTATTACAAAAAATGAGTAATTCCTTCCGCTTAATGAATCAATCCCTTTCAGCCCGCACTTACGTATATTGGTAGCGTGAAATTTATGATAGATAACGCTCTCCGGCTCATAAACCGTACGCCAGCCCCGTTTCCAGGCACGGTAACATAAATCCAGGTCCTCCCAATAAATATCCATATCTTCGTCAAAACCGCCCAATTCCAAGAATTTATCTTTTTTAAAAACCATGCATCCTGCCGAGGCATACAGGCTGTTTCCCGGATGAGGACAATCAAAAATCTTGCGCGTAAAAAAACCGTATTTGAAACTCCCGGTCGTCCTTCCGAAATTAAGTGCTTCCCCTCCCGCCATCAGCATCTTCGGACCTGCCGCAAAGACATTTTCATTTTTTAGATGCCTTATCAACGGCTCTAAAAAATTATCCCGCACAATAACGTCATTATTCAGGCAGAGGATAACAGAATACTTGGCATTTTTGATGCCAACATTAAGCGCTTTGGCGAATCCAAGATTTTCCGTCATAGTCAAGACGCGCGCTTCGGGAAAATTTACGGCAAGGTATTTGATGCTACCGTCGGTTGATGCATTATCCACAACAATAATTTCATAATTCTCCGGATACCCCTGCAGAGAAGACACCAACACCGGGAAACACTCTTTTAACAATTCCAGCCCGTTCCAATTTAAAACTACAACACTTATATCCATAGCTATAAGGGACACCCAATAAGCCAATCGGCAGGGTGTCCCCTTAAGGGACACCCTGCGCTTCAGCTAACTGGGTGTCCCTATAAGTTCGTGGTATAATGAAAGGGTTTGCAGCGCTGTCTTTTCCCAGGTGAATTCGCGTGAACGCTGATATGCCTTCGAACTTAAATCTGTTGCCAGGGCGTCATCATTTAACAATCTATCAATGGCCCCGGATATTTCCTCCTGATTATGAGGATCGACCAGAATCCCGCACCCTTCGGCTATTTCCCGCATTGAGGTATTGCCGGATACTATAACAGGCTTACCGCAGGACATCCCTTCTATTATCGGCAAACCGAAACCTTCATAAAAAGAAACTGAAATAACGGCTTTTGCCAAATTATAAAAACCAGCCAGGTCCTCCTTTGGGATATAACCTAGAATATAAACGCTGCCTGAAAGCCTCAGTTTTTCGATAAGGCCGTTAATAAAAATAAAATAACGCGGGTCATTTTTTACGCCTATCATCACAAGCGCTAAATCTTTAAATTTAACTTTGCCGAAGGCCCGTATCAAGCCGTCAATGTTTTTATGATAATCCAATGCGCCGACATAAAGCAGAAAGTCTTTTTTGATATTGTATTTTGCCCGCAATTGCGCCAATTTTTCGCTATCCTTACAGTGAGAAAAAATATCCTCCGCAGCTTCATAAATCACCTTTATCTTAGTCTCCTTTATTCCGGTAAACTCCATTATCTTTTTCTTGGTATATTCGGAAATCGCAATAATCCCATCGGCATACCGAAGAGTCTTGTCCTTTAGATAAAAATACCCCCGGCGCAAGGCGACGCTTCTCTTCCGGTATAATGCAAAATCGCTGTTTATAAAATCATGCACCGTTATAACCTTTTTTGCTTTAGAAAAAACCGGAACAATATATTCCGGAGAATGAAATACATCGAGCCTCTCCCTGCTTATTGCCGAAGGAAAAAATGCCTGCCCGGAAAGCCAAACAAAGCGTTTCCGGCGGGAAGTAACTTTATGAACCCTTACCTTTCTGAATACGCCGTCTTTCAGGACATCTGGCAATGGCTGATTCCTGAAAGCAAAAAAAACATATTCATTTTCATGATCCATGGAGAGGATTGACTTTAAGAGGCAGCGGGTATATGTGCCGATTCCGCGGGATTGGCTATCATTCTGCAATGACCTTATGTCTATTCCGATACGCATATTATTTTGAGCCCATAAACTTATTGTATTCGCCGATAACTTCGCCGGCTGGTCCGCTTTTCTTGATTTCTCCGCCGTCCAACATGACTACTCGGTCGCAAAGCCTGGAAATCTCATCCATATTATGCGACACGAGTAAAAGTGTCATTCCGGTGCTCTTTAATTCCTTAATTTTTTTAAAACACTTTTCCTTGAAAGACAAATCGCCTACCGCCAGCATCTCGTCAATTAGAAGTATATCGGGATTAATATTTGCCGCCAAAGAAAAGGCGAGCCTCATCCTCATCCCAAACGAATATTGCCGCAAAGGCACATCAAGAAAATCACCCAATTCCGAAAATTCTTTTATTTGCGGGATTTTCCTTCCTATCGCTTTGCGGGATAAACCGAAAATGGCCCCGTATAAATATAAATTCTCAATGCCGGTAAATTCCATGCAGAATCCTGAGCCTAATTCTAGAGAAGGGCTGACCTTGCCTTTTACATTTATTGCTCCGCTTGAAGGGGCATAAATATCCGCGATTATCCGAAGCAACGTAGTCTTGCCCGAAGCATTTGCGCCGATTAAACCGACTGCTTCGGATTCAAAAATAACAAGATTTATATTTTTTAACGCCAAGAGCTCCTGGCAATTGTTTTTACGTTCTAAAAAATTATGCAGGGCTTTCTGAAAAGTAAGCGGAGGCTCATGCACAACCCTGAATATCTTAGTCAAATTTTCTATACGTATTACTTCTTGTGCCATATCAGAGCCGCTCCGGAATTATTCGCCTTATGCGGTTAAATAAAATACAGCAGGCAACAAAGATTAAAACACTTTGCAGAAGGCTGGCAAAAAGCATGGTACTGTCAGGCCTTAATCCCTGGATTAAAACCTTTGCATAGCCATCAATAATTACGGCCAGGGGATTGAAAAAGTATAGCAAACGAAAGCCCTCCGGGACAAAATCTAAAGTATAGATAACCGGCACAAAATAAAAAAACAGCCGCAAAATAATGTTCAGGATAAAATTCAAGTCACGGAAAATAACATAAACCGCTGAGAAAAATATTGACAACCCGCTTATAAGGATAAATTCAATAAATATCAGAAACGGAAGGTAAAACCATAAATGGCCCGGGCCCCTGCCCAAGAAAAATAAAACTACTGCCAGGATAACAAGGTCTATAACAAAATTTACCAGGTTAACGATAACTACGGCAAGCGGTATGATTTCAAGCGGAAACGCGGTATTCTTGACAAAATGACTGTCTTCAAAAATCGAAACAACGCTATTTATCAACGCGGAATTAAAAAAGGTCCAAGGCAATATGGTGCACAGAAGATAAAGAGGGTAATCTTTTATGTTTATCCTGATAATCATGGTAAAAATAAAAGCAAAAATCAACACATTCGCCAAGGGGTTTAAAAATGACCAGAAAATCCCCAGGAAGGAATTCTTATATTTTGCCTTAAACCCCCTGACAAGCAAAGCAAGCAATAATTCCCTGAATTTAAATATATTTTTTATCTGCCCCAGCATATCAAGGTTTAGCTCCCCGTGATTCCGGAACGGCCAATTCCGGAAAAATAATACGGCGGAAAAGAAACAACAATTCTGAAATATAATAAAACCGGCGGCTACGCAGCTTGTATTTGTTGCCGGATAATTCCAATATGCCCAACCCAATTAACCGGCCCAGCCTTTTTTCTAAGGCATCTTTAGGGTATTTCTCCAGCAACTCATTGCTATTGAAACCGCTCCAGCCGGCAGAAATTAAAAATTTAACCCTCCGGGCTGTTTCGCTCATGTTGAATATGTGGAAATAGATATAAGATGACAGCCAATAAATAAAAGACAAATACAATCCGGCCAAAAATAATCCCGGGTCTGAGGCGGGCTTAAAAACAAAATACCACAGAGTAAATAATAAAAGAACGGTTATAAAGCCATACAGGCAGCTTGCTATGACGCCTTTCTGACGGGAAAATTCAGGCTTGAATAATCCCACCATGCCGGTTAAAACCAGATGCATAAGTGCAGGCAGTAACGTTGAGCATAAAGAAATAAAAACAAAACAACCATCTGCTTTCAATTGAATTAACCTCCGCCTAACGGCAACCGGAGCGCCTTGCGGTAAAAAACAAAACAACTGGCCACAAGCCTCCCAAAAACGGAAAGAAAATATTTTTCACCTTTCGGGTAAATAAACCCATCGCGGATAAGCCCGTCAAAGCAATAGGCAGATAAACCATCAGGGAAAAAAGATTTGATTTCGCAAAAGGATAATCCTCCGGGCATGGCACGCCGGACCTGCGAGATTATTTTTAAAGTAGGGCTGCACATATGAATTGCCGGATAGGTCATCATATATGATAAAGACAATAAAATATTCAGCAGCCAGGAAAAGAAGCATTCCTGCGGCCACAGGAATCTGCCGAGAAAGATAAAAAAATGTGCCGCTAACGGTAAAAAAATAAAAATAAGAGCCAAAGAAAATATCTGCCGGGAAGGCGCTTTTTTACGCCATAACAATACATGTATCAAAAAAGATACGCTAAAAACCACTACCGCGCATAAAAATATATCCGGGACTATCATATTATTTTATCTCTACCGAAGTATGTCCGTAATGCTGGAACCTGTCGGTTTTTATCTTTACATCGCAGGGGTTACAATGCCCGAAAAAACCGCAATGCCTGTATTCATCATTTATCTGAAAGTCATTATCAGCCATATGGCCTACGGCTGGCCTATTCTCGTATAAATCGCTATGGCAGCGGTAAACAGAGCCGTCCGGGCCGATGATTAACTCCGACGTCTTGCATAACACCTCCCGATTGGTTTTTTTATCGCAGGCCCCGGGATATTTATATGTGCCATAGGTATCTCCATCATATTTGCCTAAAAACTCTTTGATGCGGAAATCAATTCCGGATTTAACGCATTCCTCCCTGGCATTATTAATACAGGCTTCGTGCCCCGGATAAGATATAGCCCATATGCCGATACTAAAACCCGCCTTCATCATCTTTAATGTTTTCCCGATTAACTCTTTAGCATCCGCGAACTCCGGGTGCAAGCTTACTCTTATTGAGGCATACGGGGCATCTCTTTTTAAACGCAATGGGTTGACTTGCCTGATGAATTCTTCAATATCGAACTGCAAATTAGTCAGTATATCAATATCTAATTCCGGCTTTAAGTTATTTATAATATAAATAAAGCCTTCATGTGCGCTTGGCTCTCCCCCCTGTAAGGTAACCGGAAGGCCTTCCCTTGCAGATATCCTGTTTAGCAAACTGACCCATTCCTTCCCTGTTAAAGATACGCCCCTGGAATTAAATTCTCCGAACCTGTTTATACAATAACTGCACTGCATACCGCAGTCAAAAGTAAGGAATGCGGCAATATAATTGTAGCTATCAGGCAAAATAATCTCTTTCATGCCCTAGATAAAATTAACATGCACCGGAGTCTCCCCTATGGGAGTATTTAATCGTGCCCTGCCGTTTTTTAGATCCCAGAGGAATTCGTTTATTTTATCCTGGAGGCACAGGGTCCCGCAGGTCTTATTTATATTAAACCTACTTGAAGAAAGCAGGCGCATAACTTCCCAATAACGCCGGCTTTCCCATATCTGCCTGAAAGGAGTATCCGCGACATTGCCGATGTGATATCTCTTGTACCTTTTATTAAAGAGCATCCCGCAGGGCGCAACTAACCCGGAGCCGGATACCTGGAGCATAAAAGGGGCCCCGAAACAACAACCGTAACCGCGCTTGCCGTGGCTTAAAAGCTTTGACCACTTCGCCTTAACCAGATAATCACCGTCCGAATACCCCTCTGCCTCCTTAAGTACTCCCTCCAACTGATGATACCGGGCATAATCAACGGCAAGACCCCTCTCCTGGCTATCGCTACAATGCTTGATAACCGCATAATCCACCCCTAATCTCTTCCCGAGCTTTGCAAAAGGGACAACCTGCCCGGAAAACTCCGGAAGTAAAACCATTTGCATGCCGATAGTTACTTTAAGCCTTTTTTCTTTTTTTATACTGACGGCCTTCTTTATCACGGCGCAAACTTTGTCAAAACAATCCTGCCTGCACCCCATTATTGCCGCATAATTATGCGCGTCAGCCGCAGAAATATTAAACCTTAAATAAGCCAAACGACCAAGGGCCTCGTTTAACTTTTCCTCTCCGAGAAAATAACCGTTAGTCCCTAAAGCCACGTCTAAACCGTTTGCGTATGCCCTTTTGATTGCATCATAGAGATGAGGCGAACATGTGCTCTCTCCGTCGCCCACAAAACTAACCGCTTTGACTCCTATAGACGCGGCATCATCCAAAAAGCGAAAAATGACGCCCCTGGACATCTTTTTTTCATCATTGGCCTGGAACTTGCCATAACAGTAAACGCAGCGATAAGAGCATCTTCTGGTCAAGGCACAGTCAATGGTAATCGGGGCAATGCGTTCACCGTTTAGCCATGCCCTAATCCTGTCCGTGTGCCAAAAAAGCTTATGCCCATCCAATATCAGAGGGGCTTTATTTTTATCTGGCCTTTTAGTGCGCATAATTAAAATAAATATCCCGTATTAAGCGGAAATAATCTTTTACTACACTGTAAAGAACCTTCAGGCTTATAGCCTTTGATAAACCGCCCTCTCTTCTCCGCAGAGAATACGGGACCTGAATAAAACGGCATCCCTGTCTGGCCAACCTCACCAGGATATCAGCCTGGTAAGAAAAACCGGCACCCCTATGCTTTAAGCTGTGCAGAACCGACTTCTTATATAATACCGTCCCATTGGTATATTTAAAATTAATTCCGAAAGTCCGCCTTATAATAATACCGTAAAGACAAGAAATAAAACCCCTGAACCCCGAACGCGTATTTTTGTTAACAGGAAAAGGCACTATCATATCGTATTTTTTCAGTAAATCCAGGTGCTGCAAAATTCCTCCGGGCGCATTTTCATTATCTCCGGGTATCATTGTTACGCTGTTTGCGCATGCATTATCTACTCCGTCCCAAAAAGAAGCGCCGATACCCATATTTTTCCGGTGGGTAAATAATTTTACGCGCGCATCTTCCTTTATTTTTGATTCAACCAATTCGCACGTTTTATCGGTAGAACCGTCATCTATTACGAGTATCTCCCCGGTTATATCGTACTCTGCAAATGACTGCAAAACAGCTTCAATTGCCGGCAAGATATTTTTTTCTTCGTTTAAGGCCGGCATTATTACGCTAACGTCCATCTTATCATGCTCTAAGGTCAGACACGGATATAACCTGCTTTTTCTCCGCTAATCCAGGAATCCAAAACCCGGGCAAAACTTCGTTTATCCCTATACGGATCATAAACCTTCATTTTTATTAATTTCATAAGCCTGATATCGTCTTGCCCGCAGCAATGTGAATGCCCCAGGAATTTAAAATAGCCGTTTACGCCTGTGGCGATAAACTTAACATTTCGCCCATCCAGGACAACGTCGTTTCTTATCTGTTCCAGCGCCCTGAAAACCAAAAAGTTTACTATAGAGTAAACAATAGGCACCAGCCCCTGAGCGCTCATCCCCGCGGCAATACCCACCGTAGCCTGCTCCATAATCCCGCAATTAATTACCCTCGCCGGAAATTCCTTTTTAAGCTTATCAGCCACGCCGAAACCCATATCGCAAACCAGAAGATAATAACGCTTGTCTTTGCGAAAATACGGTATCAAGCCATCCAGTATTTTCCTGCGAAAATTATTCTTTTTCTCCATAAGTCTTGCCCATAGCCATTTCAGCGGCGTCGGGAATACGGTAATGAAATTTCGGGACATTCTCCATGCACTTTAACCCGTAGCCTTTTATGGTCCGGGCAACTATTACCCGTGGGCGTTTATCCGCCGTTTTCTTCAATTTAATAATCTCGCCGGCAAGTTTTGCCGCGTCATGCCCGGGGCAGGAAACCGGCATAAGCCCGAAACCCTTAAGCCTTTTAATAACATCGCCCTCTCGCCTGTCCATAACTTCGGTGATAAAATCCAGGGCCTGCAGGCGGTTAAAATCGCAGATAATCGTAAGATTTTTCAATTCATGTTTTAACGCGAATTGCAAGGCCTCCCAGTTCGATCCTTCCTGCATTTCTCCGTCCCCCGTGACGCAATATATGCGGTATTTCTTTTTCTGCAGCTTAGCGCCCAATGCCATGCCTACTGCAATAGGCAAGCCATGGCCCAGCGAACCACACCCTGCTTCAATGCCATATTTTGGGTTACGTTCAATACAACCGGGAAGAAACATGCTGCTTCCGCCGGATTTCTTCAATTTTCCTTCCGGGATAATCCCCAAATCCGCCAGGACCGCATACAGCGCATAAGAGCCATGCCCCTTAGAAAACACCAATCTATCCCTGCCTTCCCATAGGGGGTTAAGCGGCCTATAACGCATCGCCTGGTAATAAAGCGCAACCATAATGTCTACGCAGGACAACGCCGACGCAATGTGGCCTGCGTTATTTTCTAAACAGATGCTTATTACTTTATTCCTGATAAAATCCGCCTTTTTTCTCAAGAAATTTGCCCTTTGCATATTTAACCTTGCCTCAAATAAAATTAAAATGCGCTCCGGGGTGCTTTAATTCCCATAAATAATTATTAATCTGGTCCAGTCTGCAGGCCCGCCGGCACTCATTGATATCTAATTTCTCCGCAAACATCTTGAGGGTTTCCTTCCTTTTTTTTCCCTGCCATATTTTTCTAAACGAATCCTTATATAAATTGCCGTAACAAAAACGCTTATCGCCAAGATAACTACTGCAAGCATATATATCCGCGTTGGAATCTATATAGCTCCAGAAAGAAACCCCCAGGCAAGATTTATAGGGTTTCCCTGTATTTAATCTATGAAACGCATTTTCCCGCAAGAAAACCCGGAATTTAGGACCGGAAAGTTTATTTAATTCCGCGGAAAGATTGTTTAACGCCGCAAGTCCGGCGGCCCGCGCTGTATCCTTATTTTTCGGGTGTCTGGAATAAGGCTTAATAACAAAATAATCCACGCCGGTATCTTTAAGCATCCTTGCTAACGGTAACGCTTCTCCGGCATTATCCTTAAAAAGGACCATTTGCACTCCTAAAGTACAAGGGTACTTATTGCCTTTTTTAATCCTGGACGCCCTGTCAATATTATCTACGGCTGTCCGGAAATCTGCAGGGGAACACCCGTGAATTTTTGCATATTCCAGGGGGCCTGAAGCATCCAGGCTGACACGTAACCAGCTCAAATATTTCATAATCTCCCCGGCTGTCTTTTGGTTAAGGAATACGCCGTTTGTAGTCAAAGCTGCATCCATACCGGTTTGTTTTGTATAAGCAATGAGTTCTATGATATCTTTATGCAGCAATGGCTCCCCTTCTCCGGCGTACATCACGCTCTTAACCCCGTGGCGCGACATTTCAAGGAGCCTTTTCTTAAGGTACTTTGTTTTTATATACCGGGGTTTATAACCCAAATAACTAAGCCCGCAAAAAATACAACGGTGGTTACAGGCTCCGGAAGGCGCAACCTCAACATAAATAGGATAAATATCCTTACCGTTAAGCCAATTATGCACCGGCTCAACATGGTACATAAGCTTATGGCCGTCTATTTTAAAATCTTCCATTCTTTAAGACCCTTTTAATGGCCTTCGCGACTTTATCCGGATAAATATATGCCATACATGGGCTCTTTTTGGTGCAATATGGTTTTATACAAGGCATACATTTATAAGGCGCATCCGGGAACAAAAACAGCCCTTTGCCGTACGCATAGAGTTCGCGATGAGGCGTCGGCCCAAAAAGCCCTATCACCGTTTTATTTAAAGCTAAAGCGAGATGCAACCCCAGAGTATCCGCCGTAACAATCACCCGGCAGGAAGATATCCAGTCAATATATTTATTTATATTATTCTTCCCCTTTTGCCAGGACAACGAATATTTCTCGCCGATTAAACCTTCCAGCCTCTGCCAATAAGGCACCGGCCAGGCCTTATTCAACCATCTGTTGCTCGTCGTCCAGTTAAATCCGACATCATATTTAATTTTTCCTTCCGGCTCATAACCTAAAATATACGGCTCTTTTCTCCACTTCCTTCCTAATGCCGCAGCCAAAACCTCCTGCCAATAACGCCTGTTTCTTCTTCTTTCCGTCCTTCCGATGGGCAGATTAACCGGCTTCATGCCGCTTAAGGTATATCTAAAGCACTTACCGCCCGGCCTGAATCCATAGTACCTGCGCGCATCAAGTGAATTTGAAAAACGGCAAATTTGAGGGATTTTTTCCAAATTGACAACCGTATCAAACTTTTCTTTTTTTAGCTTTTCCATAGTGGCATTATTATAAACCAATACGCGTTTTATAAAGCTATTTCCTTGCAATAAAGGCAAGGCATTACGGTCAACAAGCCAGCTTACTTCAGCGCCTTTGAAATAATGCAGAATAAACGTAGTGCGGAGTATATCCCCGAGGCTCGTCGTCAGATTTAAGGTATTGTCTAATGTTTCCGAATAACCTAACTTAATTATGAGCACCTTTTCCATTTATCTCTTCTATTACCTCTTGAGTAGATTTCTACCGGACCACATGGCCGAAAACCTTAGTTTTTATCATCATCACCCCAGAGCAAAAGCGTAATATTTTTTTCCGGGGAACGGTAATCCACCATCCTGCCACGGAAATATAAAGCCTGGCAAGTTTCCTCTTCAAATAAAAACGGCGGGAAATACGCGAAATACGGCAAGGTTATTTTTTTTAAACCGCGCAGCCCCTCATAATCGTTTAAGTCGATAAAAAAATCATTAAGGCAACAGTTGGATAATATTGATAGCCCGCTTCCCTCACCCCGGGGGCTAATTAAAAGTCCGCCTTTTTTTGTGCCATGCACGACTTCGTTAATCTGTCCTTTTCTGATTCTAGGAATGGCGAAATCTTCCAGCCACGATGCAATACGGTCGGTATGACTTTCGTCCTCTCCGCCTTCCTCCAAAAGATATAATTGCCTGCTCGGCATAAGCGAGCTTAAATAAACGGGGGCTAACTGCTTAACACGGATCATTTCCTTACAGAGCCGTACATTGAATAAAATTATCAACCCGCATAATAAACACCCTATTATGCCGCAATATATGCGTAAACGCCCGCGCAAGCGCATTATCAGATAATACCCCATAGAAATAAAAAGAATAATAAACACAGGATAGGCCACAAAGTGCCCTCTGCCAAGCTTCGTGTTCGGGGATATATCCGTCAAGATTCCATGCATTAAGACTACCGTTATAAGCGCAATTATTATCTTGTTTGACGCCTTTGAGAAAGCCGCGGATTTGCGGAATGTCAATATGTACAAAAGAAAAATCAGGAAAAAAGACGGTGATAGAAGCGGATTATACACCCCGAGCATGCGGAAAAAACTAAAAAACGGGGATGCCAGACCCTGGATGCCTGTGAGGCCGCCTATACTCCGATAACTTTCAATATTAGCATTAATGCCTGCTATATATTCAGGGAAAGCGGTAATGAAAAAGGGGCCCGCAGTAATTACCCAGGAAGCGATAAAAGCTTTAATTATTTTCCGATTTCCATCCTGTGAAAGCGGCCAAAATAAAAATACCGCAAGCAGAAAATATATCCCGGTGAAAATTATTGACGATGAAGAACTCCAAAAATATAAACCGCATAAACTGCCGGAGAAAACGGCAAAACCATGCTTTCTTTTTCCTGAAAAATAAGCCTTAAACATAAAAAAAAGTGCAGATAACGCAAGCCCGGCGGCAAAAGGCGCATAGGTCCAGAAAAAACAGTAATTCGCCGGCCAGGCAGAAGTAGTATATAAAACTGCACCCGTGACAGATGCCGCGGCATTGCACGTAACCATAAATATGATAATGCCCAAAACGACAAGGACAACGGCATTGGATAAAAGAGTGTAAATTAAAAGAAAAGAGAGGGAATGATCACCCAGAAGGCTTAAACCCATCCTCACCAACATCAGCGATACAGGCAGCACAGGCTGGCGGTGGCGCGCTATCTGCGCCAGCATCAAATGCCCCCGGGAAATTGAAAAATCAATAAGGTGGTCGCTTTCAAGGGCAGGAATAGCCCGGTAGGGCCAAGCAAAAAATAGCCAGCTAATAAAATAGACTGCCGCAACGATTACCAGAATTATAATGCACTTTCTCATCCTAGCCCCTGAGGTTATCCGCCATGGCTTTCAGAATAATACCGCGTTCATCTGCGTTAAATCCATCCATAAAGTTGTATATATCTTCCTGAGTATTCCCGCTATAAAAATATGCCAGGGCATTACCGGTGCCTTCTAATAATATTTTTTTGTCCTGGACCTCCAGCCTTTCTATAAAATCATAAAGCAAAACCAATCCGGGATTATTATAAGAAAGCCCTGCTATAAACGTAGTTACGCCGAATTTCGCCAAAACCTCACCCACGCCATCCAGGTAATCAGGCTTATGCGCGCTATCAATCCATTCCAAAATACTCTCTGATCTTTCCACGTATGACCGGATCTCTTCACAAAAAATAGGGGCGCTCAAACCCCGATAATAATGCGAAAGGTATTCCTGAGAGACAAATCCGGCGTTTTCTTCAAATTTAAGCGTATCATCGGGGAATTGTTTAACCAAAACAGCCACCAGGCCCTCATAGAGATAAGGCATATATTTAGGGCTGATTTCTTTCGCAGATATATTTAACTCCTTAACCATATCGGCAAAATTAAGTTCCGAAGAATAAAATAACCCCGCAGACAATATCTTATAGAAATACGGGCGGTATTTCTCGGGCAGGCGTAACGATAATTTTACATATTCCTTTATATCACGGGGGCCATCAGCCGTGTCCACAATGTCAAAGTTAAGGCGCAAGGTAAGCGCCTCATATTTTTCCGGGATAGATAACCGCGTAATATTATCAAGTATCTTATAAAGGTTATCCGGGTATTTTCCGTTAAAGGTCTCGGCCAGATAAAAATAAGAATATCCGGGTTTTGAAAAACCGCTCCCTATCTTCTTGCCGTCAATAGCCCTGGCGTATCCGAAAAACGCAAAACAAATCAAAAAGAAAAATAACCCGCTGAACATGGTTTTTAAATAAGGCAGACGGTTCATAATCTTATCCAAGGCGATACCTAAAGTTAAAAAAAGGCAAATAAATATTCCGAGCAGATATCTGGACTCCAATAAACGGGCTTCTACCCAATCTACTCCGTAAAACCGCGCAGACATAAGAAGCGCTGCCGGATAGGCCA